>NZ_JBHWWF010000038.1:0-78395 GCF_042736455.1 Streptomyces sp. NPDC060064 | reverse complement strand
GGTCCCCGCACCTCTCACCGAGGTGCGGGGACCGGCTTTATTCGTACGCGCTGTCGTAGGGCTGCGTTACGGTTCTGTGAGTTCGCTGAGACACAAGGGGTGGGGTTTATGGGCACGTCTGGATTCAGGCGCGCGGGCGTTGCACTGACGGCGGTCGCCGTGATCGCCGGAGCCGCAGGCTGCCAGGGCGGCGGCAGCGGCAGCGGAGGTGGGACGAAGGCGGGGAGCGGGGGTGTGGCCGCGGTCAGCCCGATCGCCGCGCTGCGCACCGTCGAGCAGAAGACCAGCGGAGCCCACTCCGCAAAGGTCGACGGCACGATGGTGATGGGCTCCGCCATGACCGTGACGATGAACGGGGCCCTCGACTGGGCGGACGGCATCACCGGCGCCATGGAGATGAAATACACCGGCGGCACCATGGCGGACGCCATGAAGAAGGCCGGTGGCAACGGGGCCGTGAAGGCCCGCTATCTGAGCGATGCCTACTACGCGAACCTGGGCGACGCCCTCGCCGCGCAGGCGGGCGGCAAGCACTGGATCCGGTACGGCTACGCCGATCTGTCCAAGCTGATGGGCGCCTCCGGCGACGTCATGAAGGACCAGATGCAGAACGCCACTCCCGACAAGGGAGTGAAGGCCCTGCTCGCCTCGGGCGATGTGAAGAAGGTGGGCGAGGAGAAGGTACGGGGCGTCTCCGCCACGCACTACTCCGGCACGGTCGACGTCGCGAAGCTGACGGAGAAGAACGCCGCGCTCAGCGCCGACCAGCTGAAGGCCTTCAAGGAGCAGCTCGGCAAGGCCGGCGTCACCACCGAGAAGGTCGACATCTGGGTCGACAAGAACGACCTGCTGGTGAAGAAGTCCGAAAGCGGTCAGCTGAAGACCGGCGCGTTCAACTCGACGGTCTTCTACTCCGACTACGGCACCGCGGCGTCGGTCGAGGCGCCGCCGGCCGCTGACACGGTTGACTTCACCAAGCTCATGAACCGGCAGGCGGGGGCCTCGTAAGCGGCGATTTGCCTGACGCGGAACCATTCGCGTACTCTTCCACAGAAGCCAAAGACCGCTGGTCGTTGCTGTGTCCTCGCAAGAGGGTGCGGTGGCCGAAGGATCCGCTGACTGCGGACGTCCTGCGCAGGTGACTGTGGACAGCTCCCGGACTCGCTCCGGTAGAGCTACGCCCCGTGCGCCTGCGCCGGGGCGTTTCGTTTTGTTCAGCCCCTTCTGAGCGGTCCTCATCACCCGGAAGGAGGCCGACGCTCTATGGCAAGGCCCGACAAGGCTGCCGCGGTAGCCGAGCTCGCGGACCAGTTCCGCAGCTCGAACGCCGCCGTGCTGACCGAGTACCGGGGTCTCACCGTGGCTCAGCTCAAGCAGCTGCGCCGTTCGCTCGGTGAGAACGCCCAGTACGCCGTGGTGAAGAACACGCTGACCAAGATTGCGGCCAACGAGGCCGGGATCAACACGCTCGACGACCTGTTCAACGGTCCGACAGCGGTTGCCTTCGTCACCGGTGACCCGGTGGAGTCGGCGAAGGGTCTTCGTGACTTCGCCAAGGACAACCCCAACCTCATCATCAAGGGCGGTGTCCTTGACGGTAAGGCGCTGTCCGCCGATGAGATCAAGAAGCTTGCGGACCTCGAGTCCCGCGAGGTTCTGCTCGCCAAGCTGGCGGGCGCCATGAAGGGCAAGCAGTCCCAGGCTGCCGCGCTCTTCCAGGCGCTTCCCTCGAAGTTCGTCCGCACCGCGGAGGCGCTTCGTGCCAAGAAGGCCGAGCAGGGCGGTGCCGAGTAATTCGGCTCGCGCATTGACCGTCGCCGCATAACGCGGCCGGTCGCAGCGGGCCGATGTACGCCCGCCGACATATACATCCGGCACCAGCCGAATTAGTGGAAGGACCGCCATCATGGCGAAGCTCACCCAGGACGACCTGCTTGCGCAGTTCGAGGAGATGACCCTCATCGAGCTCTCCGAGTTCGTGAAGGCCTTCGAGGAGAAGTTCGACGTCACCGCCGCCGCCCCGGTCGCCGTTGCCGCTGGTGGCGCCGCTGCCGCCCCGGCCGAGGCCGAGGCCGAGCAGGACGAGTTCGACGTCATCCTCACCGGCGCCGGCGAGAAGAAGATCCAGGTCATCAAGGTCGTGCGCGAGCTGACCTCCCTGGGTCTCAAGGAGGCCAAGGACCTCGTCGACGGCACCCCGAAGCCGGTCCTCGAGAAGGTCGCCAAGGAGGCCGCTGAGAAGGCTGCCGAGTCCCTCAAGGCCGCTGGCGCGTCCGTCGAGGTCAAGTGACCTTCTGAGTCTCTGCCGCGCGCCGGAAGGCGTGTAGCGGCGACAGCCGGTTCCGCTTAGGGGCCGCTGGGGACACAGCGAAGGGCGATCACCCATCCGGGTGGTCGCCCTTCGGCGTTCCCGCGAGGCCTGCCTTGCTCTTCCGTTTTCGGGGGGTATCGTGATCTTCGCCGTGCGCCCCTGACGCTGGTCAGTGACGATCCCAGCAGCCAGTTTGAGTGGGGGGGCCTTGACGAACCGCACGGAGCGCGCAATTCTCAGGACGCGTCGTCACAACGATCCGGATCCGAGGCATGGATCGACGACCGAACGGGCAGTATCGATGTGCGCCACATGGCGCGAGGGCTTGCCGCGGAGTTGAGAACAACGAGGGTCTCGAAAACCCGCACTGGACATCAGTGTGCCAAGTGGCTACACTGACCCTTTGCGCTGCCTGTTAGCTGCCTCCTGCCCGTCACCAGGGGCATCCCCACGCACGAGCACCGTTGATTGATCATCCCTCACCTGGGATTTCTATCTCCGTGCCCAGCATGGGACCGGTACGCGCGTAGTGAGTCCGAGCCCTCGGAAGGACCCCCTCTTGGCCGCCTCGCGCAACGCCTCGACCGCGAATACGAACAACGGCGCCAGCACCGCCCCGCTGCGCATCTCCTTTGCAAAGATCAAGGAGCCCCTCGAGGTTCCGAACCTCCTCGCGCTGCAGACCGAGAGCTTTGACTGGCTGCTCGGGAACGCCGCTTGGAAGGCTCGTGTCGAGGCGGCTCTGGACAGCGGACAGGACGTCCCCACCAAGTCCGGTCTGGAAGAGATCTTCGAGGAGATCTCTCCGATCGAGGACTTCTCCGGGTCGATGTCGCTTACTTTCCGCGACCACCGCTTCGAGCCTCCGAAGAACTCCATCGACGAGTGCAAGGAGCGCGACTTCACGTACGCTGCCCCGCTCTTCGTCACCGCCGAGTTCACCAACAACGAGACCGGCGAGATCAAGTCCCAGACGGTCTTCATGGGCGACTTCCCGCTCATGACCAACAAGGGCACCTTCGTCATCAACGGCACCGAGCGTGTCGTGGTGTCCCAGCTGGTCCGCTCGCCGGGTGTCTACTTCGACTCCAACATCGACAAGACGTCCGACAAGGACATCTTCACGGCCAAGATCATCCCGTCCCGGGGTGCCTGGCTCGAGATGGAGATCGACAAGCGCGACATGGTCGGTGTCCGCATCGACCGCAAGCGCAAGCAGTCCGTCACCGTCCTGCTCAAGGCTCTCGGTTGGACCACCGAGCAGATCCTCGAGGAGTTCGGCGAGTACGAGTCGATGCGCGCCACCCTGGAGAAGGACCACACCCAGGGCCAGGACGACGCGCTGCTCGACATCTACCGCAAGCTGCGTCCGGGCGAGCCCCCGACGCGCGAGGCCGCTCAGACGCTGCTCGAGAACCTCTACTTCAACCCGAAGCGCTACGACCTCGCCAAGGTCGGCCGCTACAAGGTGAACAAGAAGCTCGGCGCGGATGAGCCGCTGGACGCCGGCGTGCTCACCACCGACGATGTCATCGCGACCATCAAGTACCTGGTCAAGCTGCACGCCGGTGAGACCGAGACGGTCGGCGAGAGCGGCACCGAGATCGTCGTCGAGACCGACGACATCGACCACTTCGGCAACCGTCGTCTGCGTAACGTCGGCGAGCTCATCCAGAACCAGGTCCGTACGGGTCTGGCTCGTATGGAGCGCGTCGTGCGTGAGCGCATGACGACCCAGGACGTCGAGGCGATCACGCCGCAGACCCTGATCAACATCCGGCCGGTCGTCGCCTCCATCAAGGAGTTCTTCGGCACCAGCCAGCTGTCGCAGTTCATGGACCAGAACAACCCGCTGTCGGGTCTCACCCACAAGCGCCGTCTGTCGGCGCTCGGCCCGGGTGGTCTCTCCCGTGAGCGGGCCGGCTTCGAGGTCCGTGACGTGCACCCGTCCCACTACGGCCGCATGTGCCCGATCGAGACCCCTGAAGGCCCGAACATCGGTCTGATCGGCTCGCTCGCCTCCTACGGCCGCGTCAACGCGTTCGGCTTCGTCGAGACGCCGTACCGCCGGGTCGTCGACGACCAGGTGACCGACGACGTCGACTACCTGACCGCCGACGAGGAGGACCGGTTCGTCATCGCGCAGGCCAACGCCGCGCTCACCGATGACCTGCGGTTCGCCGAGAACCGGGTGCTGGTCCGCCGCCGTGGCGGCGAGGTCGACTACGTGCCCGGCACGGACGTGGACTACATGGATGTCTCGCCGCGCCAGATGGTGTCGGTCGCGACCGCCATGATCCCGTTCCTCGAGCACGACGACGCCAACCGTGCCCTCATGGGCGCGAACATGATGCGCCAGGCCGTGCCGCTGATCACGTCCGAGGCGCCGCTGGTCGGCACCGGCATGGAGTACCGCTGTGCGGTCGACGCCGGCGACGTCATCAAGGCGGAGAAGGAAGGTGTTGTCCAGGAGGTATCCGCGGACTACATCACCGTCGCCAACGACGACGGCACGTACACCACGTACCGCATCGCGAAGTTCTCCCGCTCCAACCAGGGCACCTCGGTCAACCAGAAGGTTGTCGTGGACGAGGGCGCCCGGGTCGTCGAGGGCCAGGTCCTCGCCGACGGTCCTGCCACCGAGCAGGGCGAGATGGCGCTGGGCAAGAACCTGCTGGTCGCCTTCATGCCGTGGGAGGGTCACAACTACGAGGACGCGATCATCCTGTCGCAGCGCCTCGTGCAGGACGACGTCCTCTCCTCGATCCACATCGAGGAGCACGAGGTCGACGCCCGTGACACCAAGCTCGGCCCGGAGGAGATCACCCGGGACATCCCGAACGTCTCCGAGGAGGTCCTCGCCGACCTCGACGAGCGCGGCATCATCCGTATCGGTGCCGAGGTCGTCGCCGGCGACATCCTGGTCGGCAAGGTCACGCCCAAGGGCGAGACCGAGCTGACCCCGGAGGAGCGTCTGCTCCGCGCGATCTTCGGTGAGAAGGCGCGTGAGGTCCGTGACACCTCGCTGAAGGTCCCGCACGGCGAGATCGGCAAGGTCATCGGCGTCCGCGTCTTCGACCGCGAGGAGGGCGACGAGCTGCCGCCGGGCGTGAACCAGCTGGTTCGCGTCTACGTCGCGCAGAAGCGCAAGATCACCGATGGTGACAAGCTCGCCGGCCGTCACGGCAACAAGGGCGTCATCTCGAAGATCCTGCCGATCGAGGACATGCCGTTCCTGGAGGACGGCACCCCGGTCGACATCATCCTCAACCCGCTGGGTGTCCCGTCCCGAATGAACCCGGGACAGGTTCTCGAGATCCACCTCGGCTGGCTCGCCAGCCAGGGCTGGAAGGTCGAGGGCAACGAGGAGTGGATGGAGCGGCTGAAGGCGATCGGCGCGGACGAGGTCCAGCCCGGTACGAACGTCGCGACGCCGGTCTTCGACGGTGCGCGCGAGGACGAGATCGCCGGTCTCTTCGAGGCCACGATCCCGAACCGCGACGGCAACCGGATGGTTCAGCCGTCCGGCAAGGCCAACCTGTTCGACGGCCGCTCCGGCGAGCCGTTCCCGGACCCGGTTTCGGTCGGCTACATGTACATCCTCAAGCTCCACCACCTGGTCGACGACAAGCTGCACGCTCGTTCGACCGGTCCGTACTCGATGATCACCCAGCAGCCGCTGGGTGGTAAGGCCCAGTTCGGTGGCCAGCGATTCGGTGAGATGGAGGTGTGGGCGCTGGAGGCTTACGGCGCCGCGTACGCCCTCCAGGAGCTGCTGACCATCAAGTCCGACGACGTCACCGGCCGCGTGAAGGTCTACGAGGCCATCGTCAAGGGCGAGAACATCCCCGAGCCCGGCATTCCCGAGTCCTTCAAGGTGCTCATCAAGGAAATGCAGTCGCTCTGCCTCAACGTGGAGGTGCTGTCCTCGGACGGTATGTCCATCGAGATGCGCGACACGGACGAGGACGTCTTCCGTGCTGCGGAAGAGCTCGGTATCGACCTGTCCCGGCGCGAGCCGAGCAGCGTCGAAGAGGTCTGACGGGTCTGGTCGGGACCTCCTCGTGAGGTCCCGACCCTGCCCCGGACCCGTACAGACCATGATTTAGCGCCCGATATCTCGCTTCACAGCGAGGGGCACGAACCCCTGAGAGGGATTGACGCATAGTGCTCGACGTCAACTTCTTCGACGAGCTGCGGATCGGCCTTGCGACCGCGGACGACATCCGACAGTGGTCCCACGGCGAGGTCAAGAAGCCGGAGACCATCAACTACCGCACGCTCAAGCCCGAGAAGGACGGACTCTTCTGCGAGAAGATCTTCGGTCCGACCCGGGACTGGGAGTGCTACTGCGGTAAGTACAAGCGTGTCCGCTTCAAGGGCATCATCTGTGAGCGCTGTGGCGTCGAGGTCACCCGCGCCAAGGTGCGCCGTGAGCGGATGGGTCACATTGAGCTGGCCGCGCCTGTCACCCACATCTGGTACTTCAAGGGCGTCCCGTCGCGCCTCGGCTACCTGCTCGACCTTGCGCCGAAGGACCTCGAGAAGGTCATCTACTTCGCCGCGTACATGATCACGTTCGTGGACGAGGAGCGCCGGACGCGCGACCTGCCCTCGCTGGAGGCCCATGTCTCCGTCGAGCGCCAGCAGGTCGAGAACCGCCGTGACGCCGACCTCGAGGCCCGCGCCAAGAAGCTCGAGACCGACCTGGCCGAGCTCGAGGCCGAGGGCGCCAAGGCCGATGTGCGCCGCAAGGTGCGCGAGGGTGCCGAGCGTGAGATGAAGCAGCTGCGCGACCGTGCGCAGCGCGAGATCGACCGTCTCGACGAGGTGTGGAGCCGCTTCAAGAACCTCAAGGTCCAGGACCTCGAGGGCGACGAGCTGCTCTACCGCGAGCTGCGTGACCGCTTCGGCACGTACTTCGACGGCTCGATGGGTGCCGCGGCGCTGCAGAAGCGCCTGGAGTCCTTCGACCTCGAGGAGGAGGCCGAGCGTCTCCGCGAGATCATCCGTACCGGCAAGGGCCAGAAGAAGACCCGTGCGCTCAAGCGCCTCAAGGTCGTCTCCGCGTTCCTGCAGACCAGCAACAGCCCCAAGGGCATGGTGCTGGACTGCGTGCCGGTCATCCCGCCGGACCTGCGTCCCATGGTGCAGCTGGACGGTGGCCGCTTCGCGACCTCCGACCTGAACGACCTGTACCGCCGTGTGATCAACCGCAACAACCGCCTCAAGCGTCTCCTTGACCTCGGTGCCCCCGAGATCATCGTGAACAACGAGAAGCGGATGCTGCAGGAGGCCGTCGACGCGCTGTTCGACAACGGCCGCCGCGGTCGCCCGGTGACCGGTCCCGGTAACCGCCCGCTGAAGTCCCTCAGCGACATGCTGAAGGGCAAGCAGGGTCGTTTCCGTCAGAACCTGCTCGGTAAGCGAGTCGACTACTCGGCCCGTTCCGTCATCGTCGTCGGCCCGCAGCTCAAGCTGCACCAGTGCGGTCTGCCGAAGGCCATGGCGCTGGAGCTCTTCAAGCCGTTCGTGATGAAGCGTCTGGTCGACCTCAACCACGCGCAGAACATCAAGTCGGCGAAGCGCATGGTCGAGCGCGGCCGCACGGTCGTCTACGACGTGCTCGAAGAGGTCATCGCCGAGCACCCGGTTCTGCTGAACCGTGCGCCCACGCTGCACCGCCTCGGCATCCAGGCCTTCGAACCGCAGCTGGTCGAGGGCAAGGCCATCCAGATCCACCCGCTCGTCTGCACCGCGTTCAACGCGGACTTCGACGGTGACCAGATGGCCGTGCACCTGCCGCTCTCCGCGGAGGCGCAGGCCGAGGCGCGCATCCTGATGCTCTCCTCGAACAACATCCTGAAGCCGGCCGACGGCCGTCCGGTCACCATGCCGACCCAGGACATGGTGCTGGGTCTGTTCTTCCTCACGACCGACGAGGAAGAGCGCAAGGTCATCGGCGAGGGCCGGTCCTTCGGCTCCACGGCCGAGGCGATCATGGCGTTCGACGCCCGCGAGCTCTCCCTCCAGGCGAAGGTCGACATCCGCTTCCCGGTGGGCACCATCCCGCCGCGCGGCTGGACCCCGCCGGCGCAGGAAGAAGGCGCTGCGGACATCGGCGGCTCCGGCGCGGGCGAGTGGCAGCAGGGTGACAGCTTCCGGCTGCGCACGAGCCTGGGCCGCGCGCTCTTCAACGAGCTGCTGCCCGAGGACTACCCGTTCGTCGACTACTCGGTGGGCAAGAAGCAGCTCTCCGAGATCGTCAACGACCTCGCCGAGCGCTACCCCAAGGTCATCGTGGCGGCGACGCTCGACAACCTGAAGGCGGCCGGCTTCTACTGGGCGACCCGTTCCGGTGTCACCGTGGCCATCTCCGACGTCGTGGTCCCCGAGGCCAAGAAGGCGATCGTCGCGGGCTACGAGGCGCAGGACGAGAAGGTCCAGAAGCAGTACGAGCGCGGTCTGATCACCAAGGACGAGCGCACTCAGGAGCTCATCGCGATCTGGACCAAGGCGACCAACGAGGTTGCCGAGGCGATGAACGCGAACTTCCCGAAGACGAACCCCATCTTCATGATGGTTGACTCGGGTGCCCGAGGAAACATGATGCAGATGCGTCAGATCGCCGGTATGCGTGGTCTGGTGTCGAACGCCAAGAACGAGACCATCCCGCGGCCCATCAAGGCGTCGTTCCGTGAGGGTCTCACCGTGCTGGAGTACTTCATCTCCACCCACGGTGCCCGTAAGGGTCTGGCGGACACCGCCCTGCGTACCGCGGACTCGGGTTACCTGACCCGTCGTCTGGTGGACGTCTCGCAGGACGTCATCATCCGCGAAGAGGACTGTGGCACCGACCGCGGCCTCAAGCTGCGGATCGCCGAGCGCGGCGCCGACGGTGTGCTGCGCAAGGCGGAGGACGTCGAGACGTCCGTGTACGCCCGCATGCTCGCCGAGGACGTCGTCGTCGACGGCAAGGTCATCGCGCCGGCCAATGTCGACCTGGGCGATGTGCTCATCGACGCGGTCGTCGCCGCGGGCGTCGAGGAGGTCAAGACCCGCTCGGTCCTGACCTGTGAGTCCGCGGTCGGCACCTGTGCGTACTGCTACGGCCGTTCGCTCGCCACCGGCAAGCTGGTGGACATCGGTGAGGCGGTCGGCATCATCGCCGCCCAGTCCATCGGTGAGCCCGGTACCCAGCTGACGATGCGTACCTTCCACACCGGTGGTGTGGCCGGTGACGACATCACCCAGGGTCTGCCCCGTGTCGTCGAGCTCTTCGAGGCTCGTACGCCCAAGGGTGTCGCCCCGATCTCGGAGGCGGCAGGCCGCGTCCGTATCGAGGAGACCGAGAAGACCAAGAAGCTCGTTGTCACCCCCGACGACGGCAGCGACGAGACGGCGTTCCCGATCTCGAAGCGCGCCCGTCTGCTGGTGGGCGAGGGCGACCATGTCGAGGTGGGCCAGAAGCTCACCGTGGGTGCCACCAACCCGCACGACGTGCTGCGGATCCTCGGTCAGCGCGCGGTCCAGGTCCACCTGGTCGGCGAGGTCCAGAAGGTCTACAACTCGCAGGGTGTGTCGATCCACGACAAGCACATCGAGATCATCATCCGGCAGATGCTGCGCCGTGTGACGATCATCGAGTCCGGCGACGCGGAGCTGCTGCCGGGTGAGCTCGTCGAGCGTTCGAAGTTCGAGACCGAGAACCGTCGTGTGGTCACGGAAGGCGGCCACCCGGCCTCCGGCCGTCCGCAGCTGATGGGTATCACCAAGGCCTCGCTCGCCACCGAGTCGTGGCTG
Organism: Streptomyces sp. NPDC060064; assembly: GCF_042736455.1. NCBI lineage: Bacteria > Bacillati > Actinomycetota > Actinomycetes > Kitasatosporales > Streptomycetaceae > Streptomyces > Streptomyces sp. NPDC060064. The sequence continues at coordinate 68,281 of NZ_JBHWWF010000038.1, read as the reverse complement.
TCGGCGGCGTCCTTCCAGGAGACGACCAGGGTTCTGACCGACGCGGCGATCAACGCCAAGTCGGACTCCCTGATCGGCCTCAAGGAGAACGTCATCATCGGTAAGCTCATCCCGGCCGGTACGGGCCTGTCCCGCTACCGCAACATCCGGGTGGAGCCCACCGAGGAGGCCAAGGCCGCGATGTACTCGGCCGTCGGCTACGACGACATCGACTACTCGCCGTTCGGCACCGGCTCCGGCCAGGCCGTTCCGCTGGAGGACTACGACTACGGTCCGTACAACCAGTAAGGCAGTAGCAACGCCACAGGGCGGTCATCCCTCGCGGATGGCCGCCCTGTGGCGTATGTTGCAGGGTGGTGTGTCCTGCGCGTGTGCATTTGTTTTGACCGGAGCCGATGCGGTAGGTACGCTCTGACCTTGTGCCTGGGGTGTGCCTGGGCTCGTGTGCGTGTCCTCAACCGCACGGCGAGTCCGAAAATGGCCACCGCAATCTGCTTTCTCTTCCTTCACGGGGGAGCCTGCAGCATTCGACACACCCGACCGCGTGGGTCGGCGACGTTCCAGGTTAGCTTCACTAACGGCACACAGAAACCGGAGAAGTAGTGCCTACGATCCAGCAGCTGGTCCGGAAGGGCCGGCAGGACAAGGTCGAGAAGAACAAGACGCCCGCGCTCGAGGGTTCCCCTCAGCGTCGTGGTGTCTGCACGCGTGTGTTCACGACCACCCCGAAGAAGCCGAACTCGGCCCTGCGGAAGGTCGCGCGTGTGCGTCTGACCTCCGGCATCGAGGTCACGGCCTACATTCCGGGTGAGGGACACAACCTGCAGGAGCACTCCATCGTGCTCGTGCGTGGTGGCCGTGTGAAGGACCTGCCGGGTGTTCGCTACAAGATCATCCGCGGTTCCCTCGACACCCAGGGTGTCAAGAACCGCAAGCAGGCCCGCAGCCGCTACGGCGCCAAGAAGGAGAAGTAAGAATGCCTCGTAAGGGCCCCGCCCCGAAGCGCCCGGTCATCATCGACCCGGTCTACGGTTCTCCTCTTGTCACGTCGCTGATCAACAAGATCCTGCTCAACGGCAAGCGTTCCACTGCCGAGCGGATCGTCTACGGCGCCATGGAAGGCCTCCGCGAGAAGACCGGCGCTGACCCGGTCATCACGCTGAAGCGCGCCCTCGAGAACGTCAAGCCGTCTCTCGAGGTCAAGTCCCGCCGTGTCGGTGGCGCCACCTACCAGGTGCCGATCGAGGTCAAGCCCGGTCGCGCCTCCACCCTCGCGCTCCGCTGGGTCGTGGGTTACTCCCGCGCCCGTCGCGAGAAGACCATGACCGAACGCCTCATGAACGAGCTGCTCGACGCCTCCAACGGCCTCGGCGCGGCGGTCAAGAAGCGTGAGGACACGCACAAGATGGCCGAGTCCAACAAGGCCTTCGCGCACTACCGCTGGTAGTCGCTACCCACATCGAGACCGAGAGAAGATTGAGCCTTATGGCCACCACTTCGCTTGACCTGGCCAAGGTCCGCAATATTGGGATCATGGCCCACATCGACGCGGGCAAGACGACGACCACCGAGCGCATCCTGTTTTACACCGGTGTGAGCTACAAGATCGGTGAGGTCCACGACGGCGCTGCCACGATGGACTGGATGGAGCAGGAGCAGGAGCGCGGCATCACGATCACGTCCGCCGCGACGACCTGTCACTGGCCGCTCGAGGACGTCGATCACACCATCAACATCATCGACACCCCGGGTCACGTCGACTTCACGGTCGAGGTGGAGCGTTCGCTCCGCGTGCTCGACGGTGCCGTCACGGTGTTCGACGGTGTCGCCGGCGTTGAGCCGCAGTCCGAGACTGTGTGGCGTCAGGCGGACCGCTACGGCGTTCCGCGTATCTGCTTCGTCAACAAGCTCGACCGCACCGGCGCCGAGTTCCACCGCTGCGTCGACATGATCGTGGACCGCCTCGGCGCGACCCCGATCGTGATGCAGCTGCCGATCGGTGCAGAGGCTGACTTCAAGGGCGTCATCGACCTGGTCCGTATGAAGGCCCTGGTCTGGTCCGCCGAAGCCACCAAGGGCGAGATGTACGACGTCGTCGACATCCCGGCCACGCACACCGAGGCTGCCGAGGAGTGGCGCGGCAAGCTGCTCGAGGCCGTGTCGGAGAACGACGACCAGATGATGGAGCTGTACCTCGAGGGCGTCGAGCCCACCGAGGAGCAGCTCTACCAGGCGATCCGTCGTATCACCATCGCGTCCGGCAAGGGCGGCGGCACCACCGTCACCCCCGTCTTCTGCGGTACCGCGTTCAAGAACAAGGGTGTTCAGCCCCTGCTCGACGCGGTTGTGCGCTACCTCCCCTCCCCCCTGGACGTCGAAGGCATTGAGGGCCACGACGTCAAGGACCCGGAGAAGGTCATCACGCGCCGCCCGTCCGACGACGAGCCGCTGGCCGCTCTGGCCTTCAAGATCGCGAGCGACCCGCACCTGGGCAAGCTCACCTTCATCCGGGTCTACTCGGGTCGCCTGGAGTCCGGCACTGCTGTGCTGAACCCCACCAAGGGCAAGAAGGAGCGCATCGGCAAGATCTACCGTATGCACGCGAACAAGCGTGAGGAGATCGAGTCGGTGGGCGCCGGCGACATCGTCGCCGTCATGGGCCTGAAGCAGACCACCACCGGTGAGACGCTGTGCGACGACAAGAACGCGGTGATCCTGGAGTCCATGGACTTCCCGGCGCCGGTCATCCAGGTCGCGATCGAGCCGAAGTCCAAGGGTGACCAGGAGAAGCTGGGTGTCGCCATCCAGCGTCTCGCGGAGGAGGACCCCTCCTTCCAGGTCCACTCGGACGAGGAGACCGGCCAGACCATCATCGGTGGTATGGGTGAGCTTCACCTCGAGGTGCTCGTCGACCGCATGCGGCGCGAGTTCCGCGTCGAGGCGAACGTCGGCAAGCCGCAGGTCGCGTACCGCGAGACGATCCGCAAGGCCGTCGAGCGTATCGACTACACGCACAAGAAGCAGACCGGTGGTACCGGTCAGTTCGCGAAGGTGCAGATCGCGCTGGAGCCCATCGAGGGCGGCGACGCGACCTACGAGTTCGTGAACAAGGTCACCGGTGGCCGTATCCCCCGTGAGTACATCCCCTCGGTGGACGCGGGTGCGCAGGAAGCCATGCAGTTCGGCATCCTGGCCGGCTACGAGATGGTGGGCGTTCGCGTCACCCTTCTCGACGGTGGTTACCACGAGGTCGACTCCTCCGAACTCGCGTTCAAGATCGCTGGTTCGCAGGCGTTCAAGGAGGGTGCCCGCAAGGCGTCCCCCGTGCTCCTCGAGCCGATGATGGCCGTCGAGGTCACCACGCCCGAGGACTACATGGGCGATGTCATCGGCGACCTCAACTCCCGCCGTGGCCAGATTCAGGCCATGGAGGAGCGCAGCGGCGCTCGCGTCGTGAAGGGGCTGGTCCCCCTCTCGGAGATGTTCGGCTACGTCGGAGACCTCCGCAGCAAGACCTCGGGTCGCGCAAGCTACTCGATGCAGTTCGACTCCTACGCCGAGGTTCCGCGGAACGTCGCCGAGGAGATCATCGCGAAGGCCAAGGGCGAGTAACTCTTCGGAGTTCACGCTTTAGGCTTGTCACCGGTGCCTGGAGAGGCGTCCGGCGCAGAGCGAGAGCAATGCGGCGGACGCCCCCGGGCCCCGGCATCCCAGCAAAGATCACCTGGCGCCGATGAAGCAAGGCGTACAGAACCACTCCACAGGAGGACCCAGTGGCGAAGGCGAAGTTCGAGCGGACTAAGCCGCACGTCAACATCGGCACCATCGGTCACATTGACCACGGTAAGACGACCCTCACGGCCGCCATTACCAAGGTGCTGCATGACGCGTACCCGGACCTGAACGAGGCCTCGGCCTTCGACCAGATCGACAAGGCTCCTGAGGAGCGCCAGCGCGGTATCACCATCTCCATCGCGCACGTCGAGTACCAGACGGAGTCGCGTCACTACGCGCACGTCGACTGCCCCGGTCACGCGGACTACATCAAGAACATGATCACGGGTGCCGCGCAGATGGACGGCGCCATCCTCGTGGTCGCCGCCACCGACGGCCCGATGCCGCAGACCAAGGAGCACGTGCTCCTGGCCCGCCAGGTCGGCGTTCCCTACATCGTTGTCGCCCTGAACAAGGCCGACATGGTGGACGACGAGGAGATCCTGGAGCTCGTCGAGCTCGAGGTGCGTGAGCTCCTCTCCGAGTACGAGTTCCCGGGCGACGACCTGCCGGTCGTCAAGGTCTCGGCGCTCAAGGCGCTCGAGGGCGACGCCGAGTGGGGCCAGACCGTTCTCGACCTGATGAAGGCCGTTGACGAGTCCATCCCGCAGCCCGAGCGTGACGTCGACAAGCCGTTCCTGATGCCGATCGAGGACGTCTTCACGATCACCGGTCGTGGCACCGTCGTCACCGGTCGTATCGAGCGTGGCGTCCTCAAGGTCAACGAGACCGTCGACATCGTCGGTATCAAGACCGAGAAGACCACCACCACGGTCACCGGCATCGAGATGTTCCGCAAGCTGCTCGACGAGGGCCAGGCCGGTGAGAACGTCGGTCTGCTCCTCCGTGGCATCAAGCGTGAGGACGTCGAGCGCGGCCAGGTCATCATCAAGCCGGGTTCGGTCACGCCGCACACCAGCTTCGAGGCCCAGGCCTACATCCTGTCGAAGGACGAGGGTGGCCGTCACACCCCGTTCTTCAACAACTACCGCCCGCAGTTCTACTTCCGTACCACGGACGTGACCGGCGTTGTGACCCTCCCCGAGGGCACCGAGATGGTCATGCCGGGCGACAACACCGTCATGACCGTCGAGCTGATCCAGCCCGTCGCCATGGAGGAGGGCCTCAAGTTCGCCATCCGTGAGGGTGGCCGGACCGTCGGCGCCGGCCAGGTCACCAAGATCAACAAGTAATTGCTGATCTGACCTGGTTGCTCCCCGGAGCATCAGCAAGGGCCCCGCACCACTGGTGCGGGGCCCTTCGCGTTGCGCTGTCGCCTGCGGGCCGTGGCTAGCCGGCGGTTCCTGCCTCGGGCGACCAGGTCCAGGGGTGCGCGTCCGCCCCCAGACCCACGACGGTGGCACCCGAGCGGCCTATGTGCAGGGCCGGTGCGTCCAGCGACGGCAGTGTGCCGTTCTTGCGGATCAACAGTTTTCCTGCGACCCGCAGTTGGAGCTGCCCCTTGAGGTCCTTGCCGAGGAGTACCGGGCCGCGCGGGGCGGGCGCCGCGCTCACCGGACCGTGGCCGTCGAAACGGACGCCGGGTATGCGGACGCCGTCGGGGCGTACGGATGTCAGCGCGGGTTCGGCCGTCCCGGGTCCTTCGGACTTCGCGACACGCTCCACGCGGTACAGCAGTTCCACGGTGCCGTTCTTGCCCGCCACCGCGGCGGGGCCGTCCACGGGGACCGGCAGCGGCCCGGCCGGCCGGTGGGCGAGCGGCTGTCCCGGTGCGTCCTGTGTCCAGTGGTGCACGCTGTCGTGCCCGGCACCGAAGACATGCACCCGCCCGGTGCTGTCCACCACCGTGGACAGTCCGTCCTGAATCTCGCCACCCTCCAGGTCCTGCCAGCGATCCCAGTGGCCCTCGGAGTCACGGACCCGCGTGCTGACGCCCTGGTCCGCGTTGCGTACGAAGAGATGGACTCGGCCGTCGGGGGCCGTGACCGCCACCGGAACGCCGATCCGCCGGCCCCGGTCGTCGCCGCGCTCCGGATTGCCCAGCCCTTGCCAAGGCAGGAAGGGACCGCCCGCGGAGCGCTGCTCCAGCAGCACGACCTCCCGCTTGTTGGCTCCACCGTGGCCGCCGAGCGCCGCGAAACGCAGCCCGAAGAGCAGCTGCCGGCCGTCCTGCAGCGCCGCCGCGCCGAGCGTGGGCGCGAGCGGGCCGCCGCCGAGGTCGTCCGGGTCGCCCCACCGGCCGCTGCCGCGCTCGCTCTCGCGCCAGCGCACCGCGCGCAGCCCCAGCACCCCGTAGGCGGCGAGCCTGCCGTCCGGCTCGGTGGCCACCGCCGGGCGCGCGCCCGGGTAGCGGTAGTGGGTGGAGCGCACCCAGCCCTTCTTGTTGGTCAGCGGACGCTTGCCGCCGACGTTGTAGTCGCCGCAGCCCGCGGCATTGCCGCACGTCCAGTCGGGGGCGCCGCCGTACGGGACCAGATGGGCGGCCTTCTGCCTGAGCACGCCCTCCGGCAGGTTCTTGGGCCAGTGGCGGTTGTAGTAGCCGCGGAAGGACGTGGCGACGAAGGCGGGCACCTGGCCGCCCTCCTGGATCGCCTCGGCCACCCAGCGCACCAGGGCTGCCCAGCTGAAGGAGGCTACGGCGGTGTGGTCCGCATGGTCCGAGTAGCCGTGCTGCTCGCTGTCGCTCTTCCGGGTCGCCTCGTCGCTGTGCTGGATGTCCGGATCGGGGTCCAGGGTCTGCACGACCGTGGGCCGGTAGCGGTCCAGCAGCCCCACGAGTACGTCGATGAGCTGGTCGTAGTCGTACGAGCCCGCCTTGTGTACGGGGGAGTCGTCGGCGACGACGGTCCGCAGATTCTGCTCCCGGTCCTTCCACAGGGCGGGCAGGCCCATGCGGCCGCCGCGCGTCGTGTGCATCGCGAGGTTGAGGAAGATCAGCTCGACCCGGCGGGCGCCGTTGGCAAGAGTGTTGATCTCGGCCCGCTGGTCACCGCGCAGCGTGGCGACGCCCTTCTGCCAGTCGGTGAACCTGGGCAGCCCGAGCAGTGTCGCGTACGCCTGGCGCAGCCCCTGGTGGCGTGCGGAGGAGTAGGCCGTCTTGTCGGCGCCCGGCCGCGGCCGGCCGGGCGCCTTGTTGACGCCGTCGGCCTCGCCGGCGGTGACATAGACGCAGACCAGCGGAACCCCGGCGTCCAGCATCCGCTGGGTGTCGGGGTTCATGAAGTACAGATCGTCGTCCGGGTGGGCCAGGATCTGCATCAGCTGCGCCCGCCGGGAGCTGGAGATCGGCATGCCCGGCGCGGGGTCGGCCGTCGGGACGGCGCGCCGCGGTGCGGGCACGGAACACGAGCTGAGGGCCGCCGCCGCGGCGACGGCGGCTGTGGCGGTGACCACATTTCGTCTGCTCAGGCCGGTGGAACGCGCGGCAGCCTTCCCCAGGGCATGCGCGATCTGCATCTGTTGTGCTCCGTCCGCTCCGCTCGCAGCGGGCAGACAGGCGCCCCCGTGCTGCGTACCGTTGATCTCCGATAATGGCGGAGGGGCTGGTCAGAACCGGTCCGCGCTCAACTAGACGGCGATTCGACGTGCGAGGTTGCCTGAGCGTGGGCAGCATGTGCGTGTGGAGCGGGCCGGTGGGGTACGCTCTCCGGCTGCGATTGGCCAGGGCTCTGCCCCATATGGCACACTAGCCAGGTTGCTCGGTTGAGTGCCGATGTTGCGCGCCTCCCGTCGGGAGGACCGGAAGCGAGTCCCACAGTACTCGTCGCCCTATCTGCCGTAAGGCAGCACTGGGGCGGACGTACGGGAATCTTTCGGGAAGCGTCAGCGGGGTGCAAACCAGGCACCCGGTGGGTGTTTTCCCCCGGCTCGCGGTCTTTGGCCCGCACCCCTTGGTTGGGAAATCCTTCGGGAAATCTTCGTAGAGGGAATGCGACACGCCCGACCGCGTGGGTCGGAGAGAACGGCGCTTGTGAAGAGCGCAGCCATCCGGGTTCCAGAGCGTTTCGAGAGACAGGACTACTAGTAGCCATGGCGGGACAGAAGATCCGCATCCGGCTCAAGGCCTACGACCACGAGGTCATCGACAGCTCGGCGAAGAAGATCGTCGAGACGGTGACCCGCACTGGTGCGTCGGTCGCGGGCCCGGTGCCGCTGCCCACTGAGAAGAACGTGTACTGCGTCATCAAGTCGCCGCACAAGTACAAGGACTCGCGCGAGCACTTCGAGATGCGCACGCACAAGCGCCTGATCGACATCCTCGACCCGACGCCCAAGACCGTTGACTCGTTGATGCGCCTGGACCTTCCGGCCGGCGTTGACATCGAGATCAAGCTCTGAGAGGCGCGGAGAAGATGGCAAAGCAGATCAAGGGCGTCCTGGGCGAGAAGCTCGGCATGACCCAGGTCTGGGACGAGAACAACCGTGTCGTCCCGGTGACCGTCGTCAAGGCCGGGCCCTGCGTCGTTACCCAGGTCCGTAAGAACGACATCGACGGCTACGAGTCGGTCCAGATCGCCTTCGGCGAGATCGACCCGCGCAAGGTGAACAAGCCCCTCAAGGGTCACTTCGCCAAGGCCGACGTGACCCCGCGCCGCCACCTGGTGGAGCTCCGTACCTCCGACGCCAGCGAGTACACGCTCGGCCAGGAGATCACTGCCGATGTGTTCGAGTCCGGCGTCAAGGTCGACGTCACGGGCAAGAGCAAGGGCAAGGGCTTCGCCGGTGTCATGAAGCGTCACAACTTCAAGGGCCTCGGCGCCGGTCACGGTACCCAGCGCAAGCACCGCTCGCCCGGTTCCATCGGTGGCTGCGCCACCCCTGGGCGTGTCTTCAAGGGCATGCGCATGGCGGGCCGCATGGGTAACGAGCGGGTCACCACCCAGAACCTGACCATCCACGCGGTTGACGCGGAGAAGGGCCTGCTGCTCATCAAGGGCGCGGTTCCTGGTCCGAACGGCGGCCTCGTCCTCGTCCGCACTGCGGCCAAGGGGGTCTGAGGACTATGAGCACCATTGACATTCTGTCGCCCTCCGGCGACAAGTCCGGGACCGTCGAGCTCCCGGCCGAGATCTTCGACGCCAAGGTCAGCATCCCGCTGATCCACCAGGTCGTCGTGGCGCAGCTGGCCGCCGCCCGTCAGGGCACGCACAAGGTCAAGCGTCGTGGCGAGGTCCGTGGTGGCGGTAGGAAGCCTTACCGCCAGAAGGGCACCGGCCGCGCGCGTCAGGGTTCGACCCGTGCGCCGCAGTTCGCCGGCGGTGGCGTTGTCCACGGCCCCACGCCGCGTGACTACTCGCAGCGGACCCCGAAGAAGATGAAGGCCGCCGCCCTGCGCGGTGCCCTCACCGACCGGGCCCGTAACTCCCGTATCCACGTCGTCTCCGGCGTGGTCGAGGGCGAGATCTCCACGAAGGCCGCCAAGTCCCTGCTGGGCAAGGTCAGCGAGCGCAAGAACGTGCTCCTGGTTGTCGAGCGCTCGGACGAGGCCGCGTGGCTCTCCGCCCGCAACCTGCCCCAGGTGCACCTCCTGGAGCCGGGCCAGCTGAACACGTACGACGTGCTCGTCTCGGACGACGTGGTCTTCACCAAGGCCGCTTTCGAGTCCTTCGTGTCTGGCCCCAAGGCCGATGAGACCGAAGGGAGCGACGCCTGATGTCCGAGGCGACCGTCACCAGCAAGACCTTCACGGACCCGCGCGACGTTCTCGTCAAGCCGGTTGTCTCCGAGAAGAGCTACGCCCTGCTCGACGAGAACAAGTACACGTTCATCGTCGCGCCCGGCTCCAACAAGACCCAGATCAAGCAGGCCGTCGAGGCGGTCTTCTCGGTCAAGGTCACCGGGGTCAACACGATCAACCGCCAGGGCAAGCGCAAGCGCACCCGCACCGGTTTCGGCAAGCGCGCCAACACCAAGCGCGCCATCGTGACCCTCGCTGAGGGCGACCGAATCGACATCTTCGGCGGCCCGACCTCCTGACGGAGGTCGAGTCGTCCGGAATCGGACGAGGACTGAGAAATGGGTATCCGCAAGTACAAGCCGACGACCCCGGGCCGTCGTGGCTCCAGCGTCGCCGACTTTGTCGAGATCACGCGGTCCACGCCGGAGAAGTCGCTGGTCCGCCCCCTGCACAGCAAGGGCGGCCGTAACAACACCGGTCGTGTGACCGTCCGTCACCAGGGCGGTGGCCACAAGCGCGCCTACCGCGTGATCGACTTCCGTCGTCACGACAAGGACGGCGTGCCGGCCAAGGTCGCTCACATCGAGTACGACCCGAACCGCACCGCGCGCATCGCGCTTCTGCACTACGCAGACGGCGAGAAGCGCTACATCATCGCGCCCAAGGGCCTGACGCAGGGCGACCGTGTCGAGAACGGCCCGGCCGCCGACATCAAGCCCGGCAACAACCTGGCGCTGCGCAACATCCCGGTCGGTACGACCATCCACGCCATCGAGCTGCGGCCCGGCGGCGGCGCGAAGTTCGCCCGTTCCGCGGGTGCCTCCGTGCAGCTGCTGGCGAAGGAGGGCACGATGGCCCACCTTCGTATGCCTTCCGGTGAGATCCGGCTGGTCGACGCCCGCTGCCGCGCCACCATTGGCGAGGTCGGCAATGCCGAGCAGTCGAACATCAACTGGGGCAAGGCCGGCCGTCTGCGCTGGAAGGGCGTTCGCCCGACCGTCCGCGGTGTCGCGATGAACCCGGTTGACCACCCGCACGGTGGTGGTGAGGGCAAGACCTCCGGTGGTCGCCACCCGGTCAGCCCGTGGGGTCAGAAGGAGGGTCGTACTCGCTCGCCGAAGAAGGCATCGAGCAAGTACATCGTCCGCCGCCGCAAGACGAACAAGAAGCGCTAGGAGCGGGTTTAGATGCCGCGCAGTCTCAAGAAGGGGCCCTTCGTCGACGGACACCTCATCAAGAAGGTGGATGTCCAGAACGAAGCAGGCACCAAGAACGTCATCAAGACCTGGTCCCGTCGCTCGATGATCGTCCCGGCCATGCTCGGCCACACGATCGCGGTGCACAACGGCAAGATCCACGTCCCGGTGTTCGTCACCGAGTCGATGGTCGGCCACAAGCTCGGCGAGTTCTCGCCGACTCGCACCTTCCGCGGCCACGTCAAGGACGACCGGAAGTCGAAGCGCCGCTAACGCGGGGTGACTGACTATGACTTACACCGAAGGGACAACCATGGAAGCCAGGGCCCAGGCGCGGTACATCCGCGTCACGCCCATGAAGGCCCGCCGAGTGGTGGACCTCATCCGTGGCATGGATGCCACGGAGGCTCAGGCGGTCCTGCGTTTCGCCCCGCAGGCCGCGAGCGTGCCGGTTGGCAAGGTGCTTGACAGCGCCATCGCCAACGCTGCACACAACTACGACCACACCGACGCCTCTTCGCTGGTCATCAGCGAGGCGTACGTGGACGAGGGCCCGACCCTGAAGCGGTTCCGTCCGCGTGCTCAGGGCCGTGCCTACCGGATCCGTAAGCGGACCAGCCACATCACCGTGGTCGTCAGCAGCAAGGAAGGAACCCGGTAATGGGCCAGAAGGTTAACCCGCATGGGTTCCGGCTCGGCATCACCACGGACTTCAAGTCCCGCTGGTACGCCGACAAGCTGTACAAGGACTACGTCAAGGAAGACGTCGCCATTCGTCGCATGATGACGAAGGGCATGGAGCGAGCCGGTATCTCGAAGGTTGAGATCGAGCGCACCCGCGACCGCGTCCGCGTTGACATCCACACCGCCCGCCCGGGCATCGTCATCGGTCGCCGTGGCGCCGAGGCCGACCGCATCCGTGGCGAGCTGGAGAAGCTGACCGGCAAGCAGGTTCAGCTGAACATCCTCGAGGTCAAGAACCCCGAGGTGGACGCTCAGCTGGTGGCCCAGGCCGTCGCCGAGCAGCTGTCCTCCCGCGTCTCCTTCCGTCGCGCCATGCGTAAGAGCATGCAGGGCACGATGAAGGCCGGCGCCAAGGGCATCAAGATCCAGTGCGGCGGCCGTCTCGGCGGCGCCGAGATGTCCCGCTCGGAGTTCTACCGCGAGGGCCGTGTGCCCCTGCACACGCTCCGTGCGAACGTCGACTACGGCTTCTTCGAGGCCAAGACGACCTTCGGCCGTATCGGTGTGAAGGTCTGGATCTACAAGGGCGACGTCAAGAACATCGCCGAGGTCCGCGCCGAGAACGCTGCGGCCCGTGCGGGTAACCGCCCGGCCCGCGGTGGCGCCGGCGACCGTCCGGCCGGTGGCCGTGGCGGTCGTGGTGGCGAGCGGGGCGGTCGCGGCCGCAAGCCGCAGCAGTCCGCGCCGGCAGCCGAGGCCCCCAAGGCCGAGGCTCCCGCCGCCGCCGCTGCTCCGGCTGCTGAGAGCACCGGAACGGAGGCCTGACCGAAATGCTGATCCCCCGTAGGGTCAAGCACCGCAAGCAGCACCACCCGAAGCGCAGCGGTATGTCCAAGGGTGGTACGCAGGTTGCGTTCGGCGAGTACGGCATTCAGGCCCTCACTCCGGCGTACGTGACCAACCGCCAGATCGAGGCGGCTCGTATCGCGATGACCCGCCACATCAAGCGTGGCGGCAAGGTCTGGATCAACATCTACCCGGACCGTCCGCTGACGAAGAAGCCTGCCGAGACCCGCATGGGTTCCGGTAAGGGCTCCCCCGAGTGGTGGATCGCGAACGTCAAGCCCGGTCGGGTGATGTTCGAGCTGTCCTACCCGAACGAGAAGATTGCGCGTGAGGCGCTTACCCGCGCTGCTCACAAGCTTCCGATGAAGTGCCGGATCGTTCGGCGCGAGGCAGGTGAGTCGTGATGGCGGCCGTTACTAAGGCGTCCGAGCTGCGCGAACTGGGCGACGAGGAGCTTGTTGCCAAGCTTCGCGAGGCCAAGGAAGAGCTGTTCAACCTCCGCTTTCAGGCGGCGACCGGTCAGCTCGAGAACCACGGCCGGCTGAAGGCCGTCCGCAAGGACATCGCGCGGATCTACACCCTGATGCGTGAGCGCGAGCTGGGCATCGAGACGGTGGAGAGCGCCTGATGAGCGAGAGCAACGTGACCGAGAACAAGACCGACCGCGGATTCCGCAAGACCCGTGAGGGTCTGGTCGTCAGCGACAAGATGGACAAGACCGTCGTCGTCGCTGTCGAGGACCGCGTCAAGCACGCGCTGTACGGCAAGGTCATCCGCCGTACCAACAAGCTCAAGGCGCACGACGAGCAGAACGCTGCCGGCGTCGGCGACCGCGTCCTCATCATGGAGACGCGTCCGCTGTCGGCGACCAAGCGCTGGCGCATCGTCGAGATCCTCGAGAAGGCCAAGTAATTACTTGAAGGGGTAACCCTTCAAGTCAGTTCCGCCAGGCTCGGCGGGGGCTGCGCTGTGACATTCAGAAGCAGCCGGCCCCCGCCGGGAACCGGCAGACGATCAGGAGATAGACGTGATCCAGCAGGAGTCGCGACTGCGTGTCGCCGACAACACTGGTGCCAAGGAAATCCTTTGCATCCGTGTTCTCGGTGGCTCCGGTCGCCGCTACGCGGGCATCGGTGACGTCATCGTCGCCACCGTCAAGGACGCGATCCCCGGTGGCAACGTGAAGAAGGGTGACGTCATCAAGGCCGTCATCGTTCGCACCGTCAAGGAGCGTCGTCGTCAGGACGGCTCGTACATCCGCTTCGACGAGAACGCCGCCGTCATTCTGAAGAACGACGGCGACCCTCGCGGCACCCGTATCTTCGGCCCGGTGGGCCGTGAGCTGCGCGAGAAGAAGTTCATGAAGATCATCTCGCTCGCGCCGGAGGTGCTGTAAGCATGAAGATCAAGAAGGGCGACCTGGTTCAGGTCATCACCGGTAAGGACAAGGGCAAGCAGGGCAAGGTCATCGTGGCCTACCCCACTGAGAACCGTGTCCTCGTCGAGGGTGTCAACCGGGTCAAGAAGCACACCAAGGCCGGTCAGACCGCTCGCGGTTCGCAGACCGGTGGCATTGTGACGACCGAGGCCCCGATTCACGTGAGCAACGTTCAGCTCGTCGTGGAGAAGGACGGCAACAAGGTCGTCACGCGCGTCGGTTACCGCTTCGACGACGAGGGCAACAAGATCCGCGTTGCCAAGCGGACGGGTGAGGACATCTGATGGCTACCACCACCACTCCGCGTCTCAAGACGAAGTACCGCGAGGAGATCGCGGGCAAGCTGCGTGAGGAGTTCTCGTACGAGAACGTCATGCAGATCCCCGGCCTCGTCAAGATCGTGGTCAACATGGGTGTGGGCGACGCCGCCCGCGACTCCAAGCTGATCGATGGCGCCATCCGCGACCTCACCACGATCACTGGCCAGAAGCCGGCCGTCACCAAGGCCCGGAAGTCCATCGCGCAGTTCAAGCTGCGCGAGGGCCAGCCGATCGGCTGCCACGTCACCCTCCGTGGTGACCGCATGTGGGAGTTCCTGGACCGTACGCTGTCGCTCGCGCTGCCGCGTATCCGTGACTTCCGTGGTCTGTCGCCGAAGCAGTTCGACGGCCGTGGCAACTACACCTTCGGTCTCACGGAGCAGGTCATGTTCCACGAGATCGACCAGGACAAGATCGACCGGGTCCGGGGCATGGACATCACCGTGGTCACCACGGCGACCAACGACGACGAGGGCCGGGCCCTGCTTCGTCACCTCGGCTTCCCGTTCAAGGAGAACTGACCGTGGCGAAGAAGGCTCTGATCGCTAAGGCCGCCCGCAAGCCGAAGTTCGGTGTGCGCGCGTACACCCGCTGCCAGCGCTGCGGCCGGCCGCACTCCGTCTACCGCAAGTTCGGCCTGTGCCGCGTGTGCCTTCGTGAGATGGCTCACCGTGGCGAGCTGCCGGGCGTGACCAAGAGCTCCTGGTAATTCCCTACTTGGGAATTACCGGAGGCTCTCGGTAAGTATCTGGTCGGCGGGAGCCCTCCCTCACATGCCGTAGGCTTGTGGGGTTGGGCGCCTGCCGCCCTGACCGACTTACTACGCCGTAGGTCCCCGCACCGCACCCGTCCCGCCTATGAGTGGGGAGAGGGATGGCGCATACAGGAAACCCCGGCGAGAGAGGCCGAAGGCCAATTCATGACCATGACTGATCCCATCGCAGACATGCTCACGCGTCTGCGTAACGCGAACTCGGCGTACCACGACTCCGTCGTGATGCCGCACAGCAAGATCAAGTCGCACATCGCGGAGATCCTCCAGCAGGAGGGCTTCATCACCGGCTGGAAGGTCGAGGACGCCGAGGTCGGCAAGAACCTCGTCCTGGAGCTGAAGTTCGGCCCGAACCGCGAGCGTTCGATCGCCGGCATCAAGCGCATCTCCAAGCCGGGTCTGCGCGTGTACGCGAAGTCCACCAACCTGCCGAAGGTCCTTGGCGGCCTGGGCGTGGCGATCATCTCCACGTCCCACGGTCTTCTGACCGGTCAGCAGGCAGGCAAGAAGGGCGTAGGTGGGGAAGTCCTCGCCTACGTCTGGTAGTAGGGAACGGAGGAAAAGCTAATGTCGCGAATCGGCAAGCTCCCCATCCAGGTTCCCGCCGGTGTGGACGTCACCATCGATGGCCGTACGGTCGCCGTGAAGGGCCCCAAGGGTTCCCTCTCCCACACCGTTGCCGCGCCGATCGAGATCGTTAAGGGCGAGGAGGGCGTTCTCAACGTCACCCGTCCGAACGACGAGCGTCAGAACAAGGCCCTCCACGGCCTGTCCCGCACGCTGGTGGCGAACATGATCACCGGCGTGACCCAGGGATACGTCAAGGCGCTCGAGATCAGCGGTGTCGGTTACCGCGTCGCCGCGAAGGGCTCCAACCTGGAGTTCCAGCTCGGTTACAGCCACTCGATCCTGGTGGAGGCGCCCGAGGGCATCTCCTTCAAGGTCGAGTCGCCGACCAAGTTCTCGGTCGAGGGCATCGACAAGCAGAAGGTCGGCGAGGTCGCCGCGAACATCCGCAAGCTGCGCAAGCCCGACCCGTACAAGGCCAAGGGCGTCAAGTACGCGGGCGAGGTCATCCGCCGCAAGGTCGGAAAGGCGGGTAAGTAAGCCATGGCATACGGTGTGAAGATTGCCAAGGGCGACGCGTACAAGCGCGCTGCCATCAAGCGCCGCCACATCCGCGTCCGCAAGCACGTCTCCGGTACGCCGGAGCGTCCGCGCCTGGTCGTGACGCGCTCCAACCGCAACATCGTTGCGCAGGTCATCGACGACATCGCGGGCCACACGCTCGCGTCGGCGTCGACCCTGGACACCTCGATCCGTGGTGGCGAGGGCGACAAGAGCGCCCAGGCCCAGCAGGTCGGCGCGCTCGTCGCCGAGCGTGCTAAGGCTGCCGGCGTCGAGGCTGTCGTGTTCGACCGTGGTGGCAACAGGTACGCCGGGCGCATTGCCGCTCTGGCTGACGCCGCCCGCGAAGCCGGGCTGAAGTTCTAGGCCCCGGTTCCGGGACTAACGGACGTAACAGAGAGAGGTAAATCCAATGGCTGGACCCCAGCGCCGCGGAAGCGGTGCCGGTGGCGGCGAGCGGCGGGACCGGAAGGGTCGCGACGGTGGCCCTGCCGCCGAGAAGACCGCATACGTTGAGCGCGTTGTCGCGATCAACCGCGTCGCCAAGGTTGTCAAGGGTGGTCGCCGCTTCAGCTTCACCGCGCTGGTCGTGGTGGGCGACGGTGACGGCACCGTAGGTGTCGGATACGGCAAGGCCAAGGAAGTTCCCGCGGCCATCGCCAAGGGCGTGGAAGAGGCCAAGAAGAACTTCTTCAAGGTCCCGCGTATCCAGGGCACCATCCCTCACCCGATCACGGGCGAGAAGGCTGCCGGCGTCGTGCTGCTCAAGCCGGCTTCCCCCGGTACCGGTGTTATCGCCGGTGGCCCGGTGCGTGCCGTGCTCGAGTGCGCCGGCGTCCACGACATCCTGTCGAAGTCGCTCGGCTCGTCCAACGCGATCAACATCGTGCACGCGACCGTGGCGGCCCTCAAGGGCCTGCAGCGTCCCGAGGAGATCGCGGCTCGCCGTGGTCTGCCCCTCGAGGACGTCGCCCCCGCGGCTCTGCTTCGTGCACGTGCGGGAGCGGGTGCGTAATGGCTCGCCTCAAGATCACGCAGACGAAGTCGTACATCGGCAGCAAGCAGAACCACCGCGACACCCTGCGTTCGCTCGGGCTCAAGCGCCTGAACGACGTGGTTGTCAAGGATGACCGTCCCGAGTTCCGCGGCATGGTGCACACCGTCCGCCACCTCGTGACGGTTGAGGAGGTCGACTGACATGGCGGAGCAGAACCCGCTGAAGGTCCACAACCTCCGTCCTGCCCCGGGCGCCAAGACCGCCAAGACCCGTGTGGGTCGTGGTGAGGCGTCCAAGGGTAAGACCGCAGGTCGTGGTACCAAGGGCACCAAGGCCCGTTACCAGGTTCCGGAGCGCTTCGAGGGTGGGCAGATGCCCCTCCACATGCGTCTCCCGAAGCTCAAGGGCTTCAAGAACCCGTTCCGCACCGAGTACCAGGTTGTGAACCTGGACAAGCTCGGCGCTCTCTACCCCGAGGGTGGAGAGGTCACGGTGGCCGATCTGGTCGCCAAGGGCGCGGTGCGCAAGAACAGCCTCGTCAAGGTCCTGGGCCAGGGCGAGATCTCCGTGGCGCTGCAGGTGACGGTTGACGCCGTCTCCGGCTCCGCCAAGGAGAAGATTGCCGCTGCCGGCGGCACCGTCACCGAGCTCGTCTGAGACGAGTTCAGTGGCTGAAAGCTGAAATCCGACCGGGGATGCCTCCCAAAAGGGGCATCCCCGGTTGGTCGTTCCTAGGGGGCACTGTCGCCGGTAAGGTGGCGTGCACTGTTGCTGTAAACAAAGGGGGTTCTGCCCCCGAGCCGCTCGGTCTGTCCGATTAAGATCGTGCGGGTTTGCTGATACGTATCCGTCGATCCTCAATACCGTCACCTCTGACGCAGTAGCGCGGGGGTCGCAGGAGGCACCGTGCTCACCGCGTTCGCCCGGGCGTTCAAGACGCCCGACCTGCGCAAGAAGCTGCTCTTCACACTCGCCATCATCGTGCTGTACCGGCTCGGGTCACATATCCCGGTCCCGGGCGTGAATTACCAGAACGTACAGATCTGTGTGGAAGCGGCCCAGAAGGGCAACAACAGCCTGTTCGGCCTGGTGAACATGTTCAGTGGCGGGGCGCTGCTGCAGATCACCATCTTTGCGCTCGGCATCATGCCGTACATCACGGCGAGCATCATTCTGCAACTGCTGACCGTGGTCATTCCGCGGCTGGAGGCCCTCAAGAAGGAGGGTTCGGCCGGCACGGCGAAGATCACGCAGTACACGCGTTACCTCACGGTGGCGCTCGCCATCCTGCAGGGCACCGGCCTGGTGGCCACCGCCCGCAGTGGTGCACTCTTCAGCGGCTGCCAGGTGGCCGACCAGATCGTTCCCAACCGCTCGATCTTCACCACCATCGTCATGGTGGTGACCATGACCGCGGGCACCGCGGCCGTCATGTGGCTCGGTGAGCTCATCACCGACCGCGGGATCGGCAACGGAATGTCGATCCTGATGTTCATCTCGATCGCTGCCGGCTTCCCCGGCGCCCTGTGGGCCATCAAGCAGACCGGCAAGCTCGCCAAGGGCTGGATCGAGTTCGGCACGGTCATCCTGATCGGCTTCGTGATGGTCGCCCTGGTCGTCTTCGTCGAGCAGGCTCAGCGCCGTATCCCCGTGCAGTACGCGAAGCGCATGATCGGGCGGCGGTCGTACGGCGGTACGTCCACATACATCCCGCTCAAGGTCAACCAGGCGGGTGTGATTCCCGTCATCTTCGCGTCGTCGCTGCTCTACATCCCGGCGCTGGTCGCCCAGTTCTCCAACTCCCAAGCGGGCTGGAAGACCTGGATCCAAACGCACTTCGTCAAGGGTGACCACCCGTACTACATCGTCACGTACTTCCTCCTGATCGTGTTCTTCGCCTTCTTCTATGTGGCGATTTCGTTCAACCCCGAGGAAGTCGCGGACAACATGAAGAAGTATGGTGGCTTCATCCCGGGCATCCGGGCTGGTCGTCCTACTGCCGAGTATCTGAGCTACGTGCTCAACCGGATCACTTGGCCGGGCTCGCTGTACCTGGGTCTGATTGCTCTTGTCCCGACGATGGCGTTGGCAGGCTTCGGAGGCGCGAACCAGAACTTCCCGTTCGGCGGGACGAGCATCCTCATCATCGTGGGTGTGGGTCTGGAGACCGTGAAGCAGATCGAGAGCCAGCTCCAGCAGCGTAATTACGAAGGGTTCCTCCGCTGATGCGAATCGTCCTCGTCGGACCGCCCGGTGCCGGCAAGGGAACGCAGGCTGCGTTCCTTGCCAAGAACCTGTCGATCCCGCACATCTCCACGGGCGACCTCTTCCGCGCCAACATCAGTCAGGGCACGGAGCTCGGGAAGCAGGCCAAGGCGTACATGGACGCCGGCAAGCTGGTACCCGACGAGGTCACCATCGGGATGGCCAAGGACCGTCTGCAGCAGCCGGACGCCGAGAACGGCTTCCTGCTCGACGGCTTCCCGCGCAATGTCGGGCAGGCCGAGGCGCTCGACGAGTTCCTCAAGAGCGCGGGCCTGAAGCTGGACGCCGTTCTCGACCTGGAGGTCCCCGAGGACGAGGTCGTGAAGCGGATCGCAGGCCGTCGTGTCTGCCGCAACAACAGCGCGCACGTCTACCACGTGTCGTACTCCCCGCCGAAGGTCGAGGGTGTCTGCGACGAGTGCGGCGGTGAGCTGTACCAGCGCGACGACGACTCCGAGGAGACCGTGCGCACGCGGCTCGAGGTCTACCACACGCAGACCGAGCCGATCATCGACTACTACAGGGCCCAGGGCCTGGTGGTCACCATCTCCGCGCTCGGCAAGGTCACCGATGTGACCGCCCGGGCGATGGAAGCACTGCAGGTGGACCGGGCCGCGCAGGCCTGAGCAGTCCCCACAAATACGGCCGCGGTGTCCTCAGGGCGCCGCGGCCGTACTGTTGAATAGCCCTTTTACCGAGTCGACCCAGAAAGGCGCCTGCCGCAATGGTGCAGATCAAGACCCCCGAGCAGATCGCGAAGATGCGTGAGGCGGGGCTGGTCGTCGCCGCCATCCACGCGGCCACCCGTGAGGCAGCGGTGCCGGGCGCCACCACCAAGGATCTGGACGAGGTCGCCCGCAAGGTGATCGCCGACCATGGTGCGAAGTCCAACTTTCTGGGGTACGGCGGGTTCCCCGCGACGATCTGCACCTCGGTCAACGAGGTTGTCGTCCACGGCATCCCGGACGAGAAGACCGTCCTCAAGGACGGCGACATCATCTCCATCGACGCCGGCGCGATCATCGACGGCTGGCACGGTGACGCCGCGTACACCGCCTTCGTCGGCACCGGCCATGCGCCGGAGCTGATCGAGCTCTCCCGGGTCACCGAGGAGTCGATGTGGGCCGGCATCGCCGCGATGAAGAACGGCAACCGGCTGATCGACGTCTCCCGCGCCATCGAGACGTACATCCGCCGTCAGCCGCGTCCCGCGACCGGCAAGTACGGGATCATCGAGGAGTACGGCGGCCACGGCATCGGCACCGAGATGCACATGGATCCGCATCTGCTGAACTACGTCTCGAAGAAGCGCGGCCGCGGCCCCAAGCTGGTCCCCGGCTTCTGCCTGGCGATCGAGCCGATGGTCTCGCTCGGCACCCCGCACACCGAGGTCCTGCAGGACGACTGGACCGTCATCACGACGGACGGCACCTGGTCCTCGCACTGGGAGCACTCGATCGCGCTGACCGAGGAGGGCCCGCTGGTGCTGACGGCGCCGGACTGCGGCCGGGCGAAGCTGGCGGAGCTGGGAATCACGGCCGCTCCCGACCCTCTTGCCTCGGCTTAAGGATCTCCGTGGATGGGCAAACTTGCCGGATTCGTCTTTTCGAGTGGCCTGTCGTAGACTGATGCGTCGGCTCTCGTGTATCCGTGTGTCTGCATACGGTAGCGCGAGTCGATCAAGGTAGCCGATTCGAAAGGCGAAGCGTGGCCAAGAAGCAAGGTGCCATCGAAATTGAGGGCACCGTGATCGAGTCCCTCCCGAACGCCATGTTCAAGGTGGAACTCCAGAACGGTCACAAGGTCCTCGCGCACATCTCCGGCAAGATGCGGATGCACTACATCCGTATCCTCCCGGACGACCGGGTTGTCGTGGAGCTGTCTCCGTACGACCTGACGCGTGGCCGGATCGTCTACCGATACAAGTAGATCTTGCCCGCACCCCGCTTCGGCGTGGGTGGGTGGCACTGACCCGGAGAACCTCACCCCATGAAGGTCAAGCCGAGCGTCAAGAAGATCTGCGACAAGTGCAAGGTGATCCGCCGTCACGGCCGGGTCATGGTCATCTGCGACAACCTGCGCCACAAGCAGCGCCAGGGCTGAAGCACGACCTGCACCTCGCAGTTCTTCGCGCGACGCACGTAAAACGTACATACGCAGAGCCCGCCTGGCCCTAGGGCTGGCGATACCTCCGGCGGAGGCCGGGGACCTGGTCCGTACCACCCTCCTTTCTCGGGTCGGCGGCCACGGAACGGCTCTGCGGAAGACCTCCGAAATCAACAGGAGCCATGAATGGCACGCCTTTCCGGCGTTGACCTCCCGCGCGAGAAGCGCGTTGAGATCGCCCTCACCTACGTCTTCGGTATCGGGCGTACCCGGTCCAAGGAAGCCCTTGCGGCCACCGGTGTCGACCCCAACACCCGCGTTCGTGACCTGCCCGAAGAGGACCTGGTCAAGCTCCGCGAGTACGTGGACGCCAACCTCAAGACCGAGGGTGACCTCCGTCGCGAGGTCCAGGCCGACATTCGCCGCAAGATCGAGATCGGCTGCTACCAGGGTCTGCGGCACCGCCGTGGCCTGCCGGTCCACGGTCAGCGCACCAGCACGAACGCTCGTACCCGCAAGGGCCCGCGTCGCGCGATCGCCGGCAAGAAGAAGCCGGGCAAGAAGTAGTCCTCAGCCGGACGCACTGCGGTCTTTCCGGGGGCGACCCCCGGACCCCCGCACATCAAGCGGTCTTCGCTGTAGGACCGACCACCTCCCGTAGGAGTTATAGATGCCCCCCAAGGGTCGTCAGGGCGCTGCCAAGAAGGTGCGCCGCAAGGAAAAGAAGAACGTCGCTCACGGGCACGCCCACATCAAGAGCACGTTCAACAACACCATCGTTTCGATCACCGACCCCTCGGGCAACGTGATCTCCTGGGCCTCCGCCGGCCACGTCGGCTTCAAGGGCTCGCGCAAGTCCACCCCCTTCGCCGCGCAGATGGCCGCCGAGTCGGCCGCCCGCCGCGCGCAGGAGCACGGCATGCGCAAGGTTGACGTCTTCGTCAAGGGTCCCGGCTCCGGCCGTGAGACCGCGATCCGCTCCCTCCAGGCCACGGGCCTCGAGGTCGGTTCGATCCAGGACGTCACCCCCACCCCGCACAACGGCTGCCGCCCCCCGAAGCGCCGCCGCGTCTGACCCTGTCCCTGCCCCCTTCACCGGGGGAATAGGGATGGTTTGCGGGCGGTACGGCGCTCAGGTGCCGTACCGCCCGTACCCTTGTTTCTGTTGGCATCAAATAGTGGGTGCCAAGACTGGAGGCATTTCCCATGCTTATCGCTCAGCGTCCGTCGCTGACCGAAGAGGTCGTCGACGAGTACCGCTCCCGGTTCGTCATCGAGCCGCTGGAGCCGGGCTTCGGCTACACGCTCGGTAACTCCCTTCGCCGTACGCTCCTCTCCTCGATCCCCGGCGCTGCTGTCACCAGCATCCGGATCGACGGTGTCCTGCACGAGTTCACCACCGTGCCGGGCGTCAAGGAGGACGTCACCGACCTCATCCTGAACATCAAGCAGCTGGTCGTCTCCTCGGAGCACGACGAGCCGGTCGTGATGTACCTGCGCAAGCAGGGTCCCGGCCTGGTCACCGCTGCTGACATCGCCCCGCCGGCCGGTGTCGAGGTGCACAACCCCGACCTGGTCCTCGCCACGCTGAACGGCAAGGGCAAGCTGGAGATGGAGCTGACCGTCGAGCGCGGTCGCGGCTATGTCTCCGCCGTGCAGAACAAGCAGGTGGGCCAGGAGATCGGCCGTATCCCGGTCGACTCCATCTACTCGCCGGTGCTCAAGGTCACGTACAAGGTCGAGGCGACCCGTGTCGAGCAGCGCACCGACTTCGACAAGCTGATCGTCGACGTCGAGACCAAGCAGGCCATGCGTCCGCGTGACGCCATGGCTTCGGCCGGTAAGACCCTGGTCGAGCTGTTCGGTCTGGCGCGCGAGCTCAACATCGACGCCGAGGGCATCGACATGGGTCCGTCCCCGACGGACGCCGCGCTCGCCGCCGATCTGGCGCTGCCGATCGAGGAGCTCGAGCTCACGGTTCGCTCGTACAACTGCCTCAAGCGCGAGGGCATCCACTCCGTGGGTGAGCTCGTGGCGCGTTCCGAGGCGGACCTGCTCGACATCCGCAACTTCGGTGCGAAGTCGATCGACGAGGTCAAGGCGAAGCTGGCCGGCATGGGCCTGGCGCTCAAGGACAGCCCGCCCGGATTCGACCCGACCGCTGCCGCCGACGCCTTCGGCGCCGACGACGACGCGGACGCGGGCTTCGTGGAGACCGAGCAGTACTGATCCACCTCCGGCGGGGTGCCCGGGTTTTCCCGGGTGCCCGCGCCGGGGCTGAGGACTTGTCCTCAAACGCCGGACGGGCCGCAGGGTGCCGTTCGCGCGTGATTCCGACTTCCGCTGGGCGGCCGCCTCGCGGGAACTGACACCGGTACCTGATACGGCCGGTGCAGCACACAAGGAGAAACACCATGCCGAAGCCCGCCAAGGGTGCCCGTCTGGGCGGCAGCGCTGCGCACGAGAAGCTGCTTCTTGCGAACCTCGCGAAGTCGCTCTTCGAGCACGGCCGCATCACCACGACCGAGGCCAAGGCCCGCCGCCTGCGTCCGGTCGCCGAGCGCCTGATCACCAAGGCGAAGAAGGGCGACATCCACAACCGTCGCCTGGTCCTGCAGACGATCACGGACAAGGGCATCGTGCACACGCTCTTCACCGAGATCGCTCCGCGGTACGCCGAGCGCCCGGGTGGCTACACCCGTATCACCAAGATCGGCGGCCGTCGTGGCGACAACGCCCCGATGGCTGTGATCGAGCTGGTCGAGGGTGAGATCGCGAAGAAGGCGACCGTTGCCGAGGCCGAGGCCGCTGCCAAGCGCGCGGTCAAGGAAGACGCCCTCAAGAAGGACGAGGTCGTCGAGGACGCCGCTCCGGCGGAGGAGTCCAAGGACGCCTGAGCGTTCTGAGGCT
Organism: Streptomyces sp. NPDC060064; assembly: GCF_042736455.1. Lineage (NCBI taxonomy): Bacteria > Bacillati > Actinomycetota > Actinomycetes > Kitasatosporales > Streptomycetaceae > Streptomyces > Streptomyces sp. NPDC060064. The sequence continues at coordinate 44,207 of NZ_JBHWWF010000038.1, read as the reverse complement.
GACGGACGGGCCCGTATCCCTTCGGGGGTGCGGGCCCGTTCCGCATTGAGAGGATCAGCGCGTGAGCGATGAGGTGGAGCCCGGATACGTACGGGTGAGGCTGGACCTGTCGTACGACGGCAAGGACTTCTCCGGCTGGGCCAAGCAGCCCAGTGGCCGTGGCCTGCGGACGGTCCAGGGGGAGATCGAGGACGCGCTGCGTACGGTGACGCGGTCCTCGACGACGTACGAACTGACCGTCGCGGGCCGCACGGACGCGGGTGTGCACGCGCGGGGGCAGGTCGCGCATGTCGATCTGCCGCAGGGCGTGTGGGACGAGCACCGGGAGAAGCTGCTGAAGCGGCTGGCCGGGCGGCTCTCGCGGGATGTGCGGATCTGGAGTGTGGCCGAGGCGCCTGCCGGGTTCAACGCGCGCTTCTCGGCGATCTGGCGGCGGTACGCGTACCGGGTGACCGACAACCCCGGAGGCGTGGATCCGCTGTTGCGCGGTCATGTGCTGTGGCACGACTGGCCGTTGGACGTGGCGGCGATGAACGCCGCGGCGGCCGGGCTGGTCGGGGAGCACGACTTCGCGGCGTACTGCAAGAAGCGTGAGGGCGCCACGACCATTCGTACGCTGCAGACGCTGCGGTGGGAGCGGGACGCGGCCGGGATCATCACCGCGACCGTGCGGGCGGACGCCTTCTGCCACAACATGGTGCGTTCGCTGGTCGGCGCGCTGCTGTTCGTGGGCGACGGGCACCGGCCGGTGGAGTGGCCCGCGAAGGTGCTGGCCGCGGGCGTACGGGACTCGGCAGTCCATGTCGTACGGCCGCACGGCCTCACGCTCGAGGAAGTCGGCTACCCCGCCGACGAGTTGCTGGCCGCCCGGAACCGGGAGGCCCGCAACAAGCGGACCCTGCCCGGTTCACTGTCCGGCGGGAGCGGTGGCTGCTGCTGAGGCCTGGGCCTCACCGCGGCGGACGATCTGACGGAAGGTGAACTCCGCCAGGTCGTCACCGATCTGGAAGGCCTTGGCGTCGCCCTTGGTGACGGACTTGGCCTTGGTGTAGCCGGTGGTGGTGAAGTAGGCGTACCGGCCGTAGGAGTTGTACGTGGACCGGCAGACCGGGCCGCCCTTGCAGAAGGCGGGGACGTCGGAGCCGGGCAGCGGCGCGATGCTGCCCTGGGCCTGCTGTACGGCCTTCTTGGCCTTCGCCTCGTTCTCGAAGGTGGCCACGCCGACGGTGACCGCGATGCCGTTGGCGCTGTACGTGGCGCGGAAGACCTGCTCGCAGTTGTTGTTCTCGAGGATCCCGCCGAGCGCGCCGGTGGTGACGGAGCCGCAGTTGCCGGTGCGGGCCGTGGCGCCCTTGGTGTAGGCGCGGTCGCCCATCGTCAGCTTCTTGCCCGGGAAGAGGGTGTCGGCGCTGAGCGGCGCGGTGTCCTTCTTCTTGTCGGAGATGAAGTCCTTCGGGTTCGGCGGGGGCAGCGGGGCCACCGAGGAGAAGGACGGCTCGGGCTGGGTGGTGTCGTTGGGCAGGTCGGCAGGCGCGGGCAGTTCGCTCGCGTTCTTGTCCGCGGCCCCGGTGTTGTCGTCACTGTTGGACGAGACGATCGCGGTCGCCACGATGCCGGCGATCGCGGCGGTCGCGAGCGCGCCACCGCCGATCAGAAGCCACCGCCTGCGGCGGGTGCGTGCGGCGGAGGCGGTGGCGAGCGCGGCCCAGTCCGGCGTGTCCGCCGCCGCGCTTGCCCGCAGGCCGAACGGATCCGGTGGCGCCGGAAGGGGGTTGTACGGGTCCTGGCGCTGCCCGCCGTACGGGTCCTGATTCTGTTCCCCGTACGGGTCCTGGCCCTGTCTCCCGGACGGGAACTGGTTCTGTCCACCGGGGCTCCACTGAGGTCCCCCCTGCCCAAAGCTCATGCCGCGCATCCTAAACCTGTTGGGCGAGGGCGGTGGCGGCGGCGAGAATCGGAGCATGGGACATCTTGAGGCCGCGCATCTGGAGTACTACCTACCGGACGGACGGGTGCTCCTCGGCGACGCCTCGTTCCGGGTGGGGGAGGGCGCGGTGGTGGCCCTCGTGGGTGCCAATGGCGCCGGCAAGACGACACTGCTGCGGATGATGGCGGGGGAGCTGCAGCCGCACGGCGGGACGGTGTCGGTCAGCGGCGGGCTGGGAGTGATGCCGCAGTTCGTCGGATCGGTACGGGACGAGCGGACCGTGCGGGATCTGCTGGTGTCGGTGGCCCAGCCGCGGATCAGGGAAGCGGCTTCCGAGGTGGATGCCGCGGAGCATCTGATCATGACGGTCGACGACGAGGCCGCGCAGATGAAGTACGCGCAGGCGCTGAGCGACTGGGCGGAGGCGCGGGGGTACGAGGCCGAGACCGTCTGGGACATGTGCACGATGGCGGCGCTGGGCGTCCCGTACGAGAAGGCGCAGTTCCGCGAGCTGAAGACGCTGAGCGGGGGCGAGCAGAAGCGGCTGGTGCTCGAGGCGCTGCTGCGGGGTCCTGACGAGGTGCTGCTGCTCGACGAGCCGGACAACTATCTGGACGTCCCCGGGAAGCGGTGGCTGGAGGAGCGGCTGAAGGAGACCCGTAAGACGGTCCTCTTCGTCTCGCACGACCGGGAGCTGCTGTCCCGGGCGGCGGAGCGGATCGTGAGTGTGGAGCCGAGTCCGGCGGGGTCGGACGTGTGGGTGCACGGCGGCGGCTTCGGTACGTACCACGAGGCCCGCAAGGAGCGGTTCGCGCGCTTCGAGGAGCTGAAGCGGCGCTGGGACGAGGAGCATGCGCGGCTGAAGGCACTGGTGCTGCGGCTGCGGAACCAGGCGGCGATCAGCCCCGACATGGCGTCGCGCTACCGGGCGATGCAGACCCGCTTCAAGAAGTTCGAGGACGCGGGACCGCCGCCGGAGCCGCCGCGCGAGCAGGAGATCCGGATGCGGCTGCGGGGCGGGCGGACCGGTGTGCGGGCGCTGACCTGTGCCGGGCTCGAGCTTTCCGGGCTGATGAAGCCGTTCGACCTGGAGGTCTTCTACGGGGAGCGGGTGGCGGTGCTCGGCTCGAACGGCTCGGGCAAGTCGCACTTCCTGCGGCTGCTGGCGGGGGACGCCTCGGTGGCGCACACGGGGGCGTGGAAGCTGGGCGCGCGGGTGGTGCCCGGGCACTTCGCGCAGACGCATGCGCATCCGGAGCTGCTGGGGCGGACGCTGGTCGACATTCTGTGGACCGAGCATGCGAAGGACCGGGGCGGGGCGATGTCGGTCCTGCGGCGGTACGAGCTGGAGCGGCAGGGGGACCAGCCCTTCGAAAAGCTGTCGGGCGGACAGCAGGCGCGCTTCCAGATCCTGCTGCTGGAGCTGGCCGGCACGACGGCGCTGCTGCTGGACGAGCCGACGGACAACCTGGACCTGGAATCGGCGGAGGCGCTTCAGGAGGGGCTGGAGGCGTACGAGGGGACGGTGCTGGCCGTCACGCACGACAGGTGGTTCGCGAAGTCGTTCGACCGGTATCTGGTGTTCGGGTCGGACGGGGTGGTGCGTGAGACGGCGGAGCCGGTATGGGACGAGCGGAGGGTGGAGCGGGTGCGGTGACGTGGTGAGGTCCGGGGGAGCGGTGGGGCCGGGGAGCGGTCGGGCTGGGGCGCGGTCCGGGCGCGTCGCGCCGACCGGGCGTACAGCGGGCCATGCGCACCTACCCGGGCGTAGCATGGGGGCTGCGGTCCCGGTCGCAGGGCCATTTTGACCCGGGCGGGGGACCGCGGGTATTCTTCTGGTTCGTTATGCGTATTGGCTTGTTCATTCTCACGTGAGAGGCCCTTACGCCGGTCCGCCGGGCCGATGACCAGCGGCAGGCACACGGGTTGCGTCCCCGAGGTGCCGCCATGGCTGTCGTGATCGTCCGGGTGGCCCTGTCAGGACCCACTCACTGAAGAAGCGAAGGCTACGACCGTGCGTACGTACAGCCCCAAGCCCGGCGATGTCACGCGCCAGTGGCACATCATCGACGCGCAGGACATTGTCCTGGGCCGTCTGGCGACTACGGCAGCGAACCTCCTCCGGGGCAAGCACAAGCCGACTTACGCCCCCCACATGGACATGGGCGACTTCGTCATCATCATCAACGCCGAGAAGGTTCACCTCTCCGGCAACAAGAAGACCCAGAAGATGGCGTACCGCCACTCCGGGTACCCGGGTGGTCTGCGCTCCGTCCGCTACGACGAGCTGCTTGCCAAGAGCCCGGAGAAGGCTGTGGAGAAGGCCATCAAGGGCATGATCCCCAAGAACACCCTGGGTCGTCAGATGCTCTCGAAGCTGAAGATCTACGCGGGCGACCAGCACCCGCACGCTGCTCAGCAGCCGGTCCCGTTCGAGATCACCCAGGTCGCGCAGTAGTTCCGGCCACCCCCTAAGACGTACAGAAAGATCTGAGGAGAATCGTGGCCGAGACCACTGCAGAGACCCCCGTCGAGGGCACCGAGGCTGAAGAGACCTTCGCCGAGGTGACCACCTTCGAGTCGGAGGTTCCCGTCGAGGGCGAGTACACCAGCGAGTCGCTGGCGTCCCGCTTCGGCGACCCCCAGCCGGCTGCCGGCCTGGGCCGTCGCAAGAACGCCATTGCCCGCGTCCGGATCGTTCCGGGCACCGGCAAGTGGAAGATCAACGGTCGCACCCTTGAGGAGTACTTCCCCAACAAGGTGCACCAGCAGGAAGTCAACGAGCCCTTCAAGGTGCTCGAGCTCGACAACCGCTACGACGTCATCGCCCGTATCTCGGGTGGCGGCGTCTCCGGTCAGGCCGGCGCCCTGCGCCTCGGTGTGGCCCGCGCCCTGAACGAGGCGGACGTGGACAACAACCGCGCCCCGCTGAAGAAGGCCGGCTTCCTGAGCCGCGACGACCGTGCGGTCGAGCGCAAGAAGGCCGGTCTCAAGAAGGCCCGCAAGGCCCCGCAGTACAGCAAGCGCTAAATCGCACGCTGGCCTGTACGGCTTTTCGTTCGCCCCGGCGGCACTCAGTGCTGCCGGGGCGGCGTTCGTTCATGGACCACCTCGGGCGTATAACGGGCTATGGCGCTCAGAGGCTTGCATTTTCGGAGCATTTCGGAGGACAGCTGTGGGACGACTCTTCGGCACGGACGGTGTGCGCGGTGTCGCCAACGCGGATCTGACGGCTGAGCTCGCGCTCGGCCTGTCGGTCGCTGCGGCGCATGTGCTTGCCGAGGCGGGCACATTCGCAGGCCATCGGCCGACAGCGGTGGTCGGGCGTGACCCCCGTGCTTCGGGCGAGTTCCTGGAGGCCGCCGTCGTGGCGGGTCTTGCGAGCGCGGGCGTGGACGTCCTGCGCGTCGGTGTGCTGCCGACCCCTGCCGTGGCGTACCTCACCGGTGTGCTGGGTGCCGACCTCGGTGTGATGCTCTCCGCGAGCCACAACGCCATGCCGGACAACGGCATCAAGTTCTTCGCCCGCGGCGGGCACAAGCTGGCCGACGAACTCGAGGACCGTATCGAGACGGTGTACGAGCAGCACCGGACCGGCGCGCCGTGGGAGCGGCCGACCGGCGCCGGTGTCGGCCGGGTGACCGACTACGACGAGGGCTTCGACAAGTACATCGCGCATCTGATCGCCGTACTGCCGAACCGGCTCGACGGGCTGAAGGTCGTCCTCGACGAGGCGCACGGCGCGGCCTCCCGTGTCTCGCCCGAGGCGTTCGCGCGGGCCGGGGCCGAGGTCATCACGATCGGCGCCGAGCCGGACGGGCTCAACATCAACGACGGGTGCGGTTCCACGCACCTGGGGCTGCTGAAGGCGGCCGTCGTCGAGCACGGCGCGGCCTTCGGCATCGCGCACGACGGTGACGCGGACCGCTGCCTCGCCGTGGACGGCGCCGGCCAGGAGATCGACGGCGACCAGATCCTCGCTGTGCTGGCGCTCGCCATGCGCGAGGCCGGAACGCTGCGCGGGGACACCGTCGTCGCCACCGTCATGTCCAACCTCGGCTTCAAGCTGGCGATGGAGCGCGAGGGTGTGCAGCTGGTGCAGACCGCGGTCGGCGACCGGTACGTCCTGGAGTCGATGAAGGCCGAGGGGTACGCGCTGGGCGGCGAGCAGTCCGGTCACGTGATCGTGCTCGACCACGCGACGACCGGCGACGGCACGCTCACGGGCCTGATGCTGGCGGCCCGCGTCGTCGCGACGGGCCGTTCGCTGGCCGAACTGGCCTCGGTCGTGCAGCGGCTGCCGCAGGTGCTCATCAATGTGCCCGACGTCGACAAGTCGCGGGTGAAGACCTCCGCGGAGCTGGCGACCGCCGTCGCCGAGGCGGAGCACGAGCTGGGTGCCACCGGTCGCGTACTGCTGCGCCCGTCGGGCACGGAACCGCTGGTACGGGTGATGGTCGAGGCCGCCGACATCGAGCAGGCCCGGTCGGTGGCCGGCCGTCTCGCCGACGTCGTCAAGTCCGCGCTGGGCTGACCTCAGAAGTCGCCGACCTCAGAAGTCGCCGACCTCAGAAATCGTCGACCTCAGAAATCGTCGATACGCCGCTCGGTCCCCACGGGGCCGCGCGGCGTATCGCGTTTCTACAGCAGGGACTTTGCCGCCGCCCGCTGCCGCTGCTTCGCCCACAGGTACTTCTGGAGCAGCAGCGTCAACGTCCCCGCCAGCACGATGCCCAGCAGATTCAGCAGCAGCTGCTCCGCGGAGCCCCACGCCTGCCGGTAGTCCTGGTAGCTGAACGCCACCGCCGCGTTCGCCGCCGCCGGGACCGTCGTGACCGAGATCGCCACGCCCACCAGCGCGCCCGACTTGGCCGACGTCAGCGACAGCATGCCCGCCGCGCCTGCCAGCACCGCGACGACGAACGAGAACCAGTCCGGGCGGTAGATGAAGTTCGTGTTGGGTCGTTCCGCCTGCAGCTTCGCCGCCTCGAAGAGGTTCACCCAGTCCATGAAGTAGCTGAAGGCCACTGTCACCAGCATCGCCACGGCGAAGCCCGCGATCAGTGCCAGGAGGGAGCGCCACGCCAGCCGCGGGGCGCGCTGGACCAGCGCCGTGCACAAGCCGGCCAGCGGGCCGAACTCCGGGCCCACCGCCATCGCGCCCACGATCAGGATCGCGTTGTCCAGCACCACACCGCACGCCGCGATCATCGTCGCCAGCGCCAGGAACGTGATGTACGTGAAGCTGAGCGTCGACTCCTCGTGCGTCGCGTCCGTCAGGTGCTCCCAGAGCACCGCGTCCGCACCCTCGCCCGGAGCCTCTTCCTCGGCCTTGTCCGCCCGCCTGGACAGTGACAGGTCGATGTTCTCGACGGCGATCGAGCCGGACTCGTCGATGCCGAGCGCCCGCAGTCCGTTGATCAGTTCGTCGCCCGCCTCCCGGGCCACGTCGCACAGCACCAGGTCCCCCTGGGGATTGCGGGCGGCGCCGGGAACGACCGCGAGGTGCGTCGTGCCGACCGTCCGCTCGATGAGCCGGACGACTTCGGCGGTCCGGTCGGCGGGGGTGATCAGGCGCAGATGCAGCACGCGCTGGGCTCCTCGGAGTCCTCAGAGTTTGCGGAGGGACAGGCGCTGGACCTTGTGGTCGGGGCCCTTGCGCAGCACCAGCGTGGCGCGGCCGCGCGTCGGTGCCACGTTCTCCAGCAGATTGGGCTTGTTGATGGTGCGCCACATCGTACGGGCGTAGTCCAGGGCCTCGTCCTCGGAGACCTGGGTGTACTTCCTGAAGTACGAGAAGGGGTTCTGGAACGCCGTCTCGCGCAGTTTGCGGAAGCGGTTGAGGTACCAGGTCTCGATGTCCTCGGGGCGCGCGTCGACGTACACGCTGAAGTCGAAGTAGTCGGCGAGGCCGACCCGGGTGCGGCCGTCCTGGCCGGGCAGGGCCGGCTGGAGGACATTGAGGCCCTCGACGATCAGGATGTCGGGGCGGCGGACGGTGAGGCGCTCGTCCGGCACGATGTCGTAGATCAGGTGGGAGTAGACCGGCGCGGTGACCTCTTCCTTGCCGGCCTTGATGTCGGCGACGAAACGGGTCAGGGCCCGGCGGTCGTACGACTCGGGGAAACCTTTCCGCGACATCAGGCCGCGCCGCTTGAGCTCCTCCATGGGGTAGAGGAAGCCGTCGGTGGTGACCAGCTCGACCCGCGGATGCTCCGGCCAGCGGGCCAGCATCGCCTGGAGGACACGGGCGACGGTGGACTTGCCGACCGCGACGGAGCCCGCGACTCCTATGACGAAGGGCGTGCCGTGCTGCTCGCCGTGGCCGTTGCCGGCGTCACCGAGGAAGGTGTTGAGCGCGCCGCGGAGACCGGCCGTGGCCTGTACGTACAGATTGAGCAGACGGGACAGCGGGAGGTAGACGTCCCGTACCTCGTCCAGGTCGATGACATCGCCCAGTCCGCGCAGCTTTTCGACTTCCTCGGCGGTGAGGGGGAGCGGGGTTCTGTCGCGCAGGGCGCTCCACTCCGCGCGGGTGAGGTCGACGTAGGGCGTCGACGCTGGTTCGGCCCGGCGGTGGGCGCTTCGTGGCGGCGAAGAGATCACCTGAACATTGTCGTGGCTAGGGCGGATCAGTGGGGGGTGGAGTCGGTCACGTGGGATCGGGGGCGTGGGATCAAGGACATCGCGGCGGAAACCAGGCCTCAAGTGTCAGTGCCATGACATAGCCTGCGTGCATTGGCCGCGCACCGCGCCTCAGGGGCGGCGCACGGGGGTGTCGTGCGGCCTTCTCTTGTCACCCGGCCATCACCGGGTTTCTTTCGTGGGGGTACACATCACTGTGCGTACGCGCAGCATCTCGACCGCGACGGCGCTCGCGGTCCTCTTCAGCTCGGCCGCGCTGGTCGCGGCTTCGGCGGGGTCGGCCGCGGCGGACTCCAGCAAAATCCTGTCGGTGAAGTCGGTCGGCGACCTCGTTGTGGACGGCGTCCACCAGCGGGTCTACGTCTCCGACCCGAGTGGCGGAAAGATCGTGGTCACGGACTACGAGGGCAGCGTCAAGGCGACGGTCACCGGGCTGCCCGGTGTCAGCGGCCTCGCCCTGTCCGCCGACTCCGGCCAGGTGTACGCGGCCGTCAAGGGCGACGACCGGATCGTCTCGGTGGAGACGCAGACATACACGCAGACGGCGAGCTACCAGCTGAACGGCGCCGATTCCCCGACCACTCTGGAGGCCGTGGACGGCCGTCTGTGGTTCGGCTACGGCGGGGGCCTCGGATCGCTCGACATCTCCGGCGCCGAGCCCGTCGTCAAGCTCGCGCAGAACGGGGGCGTCGGCTTCGGAACCGCGCCGCTCCTCGGCGCCGACCCGTCGGCGCCGGGCGTCCTGGTGGCGGGGTGGGGCAGCACGCTCGCCGTGTACGACGTCTCGGCCGACGGGGCCGCGCTGCGCGTCTCCGGCAGCATGGACACCGCCGTGAGGCAGCTGGATCTGACGCCCGACGGGCAGCAGGTGCTCACGTCCTGGGACGGCAGCGGCGTCGGGTACGGGCTCCCCGCGTACTCCACCTCCGACCTCAAGCAGGTCGGCAGGTACCCGACCGACGCCTACCCGAACGCCGTGGCCGTCGCGCCCGACGGCACCGTCGCGGGCGGCAGTTCCTCCTGGTACGAGCCCGACGTTCACATCCACCGGCCGGGCGACCCCGCGCCGACGCGTGAGTACGAGTTCCCCAACACCGGCAACAGCAGCGGCGGCGACACCCTGGTCGACGGCGCGCTGGCCTGGGCGCCGGACCGCAGCCGGGTGTTCGCGGTGTCGGAGAACAGCTACGGCACGTTCAGCCTGCGCGCGCTGACCGACCCCACCAAGGAGCTCCCCACCCTGAAGGTGTCGGCTCCCGCCAAGGGCACCCGGGGCACGAAGCTCACCGTCACCGGGAAGCTGACCTCGAAGTCGGCGCCCCCGGTGGGCGAATCCCTCAAGGTGACCCGTACGGACATCGAGTCCCCGAACGGCAAGGCGCTGCCCTCCGTCACAACGAAGTCCGACGGCAGCTTCTCCTTCACGGACACGCCGTCCGCCGGCGGCAAGGCCACCTACAAGGTCACGTACGCGGGTGACGCGACGCACGCCGCGGCGACCTCGTCCGCCTCGGTGGACATCGCCCGGGCCGTGAGCTCCCTCACCCTGAACCGCAACGGCGGCGTCCACGCGTACGGCGCCGACGTGTCCTTCACCGCCCGCCTCGGCACCACGTACAAGAACCGTGTCGTCGAGATCTGGTCCGACCCCTACGGCGACACACCGAAGAGGCTCATCAAGAAGGGCACGGTCAACTCCGGCGGCAACCTGTCGGTCACCGTGGACATGACCCGCGACACCACCGTCACCGCCGTCTTCGCGGGCGACGCCCGCTACGCGCCGAAGACAGTGAAGTCGACCGCGTACGCCAGGGTGAACGTCTCCACCTCCGTCTCCAAGCACTACAAGACGGGCAGGATCGGCTCCACGACCTACTACTACTTCCACAAGAAGACCGCACCGGTCTTCACCACGACGATGAGCTACTACAAGGGTCGCAAGCAGCTGTTCCAGCTCCAGGTGTACTACCAGGGCAAGTGGCAGGCCGCGGGCTCCCAGTACTTCGCCCTGGGCACCAACGGGAAGTCCGCCGTCAGCCTCGAGGCACCGGGCGAGTCCGGCATCCGCGCCCGGATGCGCTCCTCCTACATCGACGGCTCCTCCGGCGACAGCGCGAACTACACGACCCACGGGGCCTGGAAGTACATCTACTTCTCCAACTAGACCCGGCGACGCCCACTCGGCAGGAGAGCGGCCCCCGCGCGCGTGCGGGGGCCGCTCCGGCTGACGCCATGTCCCGGAATCCGGGTGTGCCGCCGTAGGCTGCCGACATGTGCGGAATCGTGGGGTACGTCGGCGGACAGTCGGCGCTTGATGTGGTCATCGCGGGCCTCAAGCGGCTCGAGTACCGGGGCTACGACTCGGCCGGTGTGGCGGTACTCGCCGACGGCGGTCTCGCCGCGGCGAAGAAGGCGGGCAAGCTCGTCAATCTGGAGAAGGAGCTGGTGGACCGGCCGCTTCCGAGCGGGTTCACCGGCATCGGGCACACCCGGTGGGCCACGCACGGCGGCCCGACCGACACCAATGCCCATCCCCATCTGGACAATGCGGGGCGCGTCGCCGTTGTGCACAACGGCATCATCGAGAACTTCGCCGCTCTGCGGGCCGAGTTGGAGACGCGCGGCCACGAGCTGACGTCGGAGACCGACACCGAGGTCGTGGCACATCTGCTCGCCGAGTCCTTCTCGTCGTGCGGGGACCTGGCGGAGTCCATGCGCCAGGTGTGCCGACAGCTGGAGGGCGCCTTCACGCTGGTCGCGGTGCACGCGGACGAGCCGGACGTGGTGGTGGGCGCCCGGCGCAACTCCCCGCTGGTGGTGGGTGTCGGCGAGGGCGAGTCCTTCCTCGCCTCCGATGTGGCCGCCTTCATCGCGCATACGCGGTCCGCCATCGAGCTGGGCCAGGACCAGGTGGTGGAGCTGCGTCGGGACGGCGTGACGGTGACGGACTTCGACGGGGCGCCCGCTCAGGTGCGGTCGTACCACGTGGACTGGGACGTCTCGGCAGCGGAGAAGGGGGGATACGACTACTTCATGCTCAAGGAGATCGCCGAGCAGCCGAAGGCGGTCGCCGACACCCTGCTCGGCCGGATCGACGCGGAGGGCTCGCTCAGCCTCGACGAGGTGCGGATTCCGGTGTCCGTGCTGCGGGAGGCCGACAAGGTCGTCATCGTCGCCTGCGGCACCGCCTTCCACGCCGGGATGATCGCCAAGTACGCCATCGAGCACTGGACGCGCATCCCGTGCGAGGTCGAGCTGGCCAGCGAGTTCCGCTACCGGGACCCGATTTTGGACCAGCGGACGCTGGTGATCGCGATCTCGCAGTCCGGCGAGACCATGGACACCCTGATGGCGCTGCGGCACGCGCGCGAGCAGGGCGCGAAGGTGCTGGCCATCTGCAATACGAACGGCTCGACGATCCCGCGGGAGTCGGACGCCGTGCTGTACACGCACGCGGGGCCCGAGGTCGCCGTCGCGTCGACCAAGGCGTTTCTGACGCAGCTGGTGGCCTGCTATCTGGTGGCGCTGTATCTGGGGCAGGTGCGCGGCACCAAATGGGGTGACGAAATCCGGGCCGTCGTCCGGGACTTGGCCCAGATCTCCGGCGAGGTCGAGCGGGTCCTGGAGACCATGGAGCCGGTGCGGGCGCTGGCGCGTTCGCTCGCGGACAAGAACACCGTGCTGTTCCTGGGCCGGCATGTGGGCTATCCGGTGGCGCTGGAGGGCGCGCTGAAGCTCAAGGAGCTGGCGTACATGCACGCGGAGGGGTTCGCGGCGGGTGAGCTCAAGCACGGGCCGATCGCGCTGATCGAGGAGGATCTGCCGGTGGTGGTCGTCGTGCCGTCGCCGCGCGGACGCTCCGTACTGCACGACAAAATCGTCTCGAACATCCAGGAGATCCGGGCACGCGGAGCGCGGACGATCGTGATCGCGGAGGAGGGGGACGAGACGGTCGTGCCGTACGCGGACCATCTCATCCGGATCCCGGCGACACCGACGCTGCTGCAGCCGCTGGTCGCGACCGTGCCGCTGCAGGTCTTCGCGTGCGAACTGGCGACGGCGCGCGGCAACGAGGTCGACCAGCCGAGGAATCTCGCGAAGTCGGTGACAGTGGAGTGATCATCGGGGTGGGGATCGACGTTGCCGAGATCGAGCGCTTCGCCGCGTCGATGCGGCGTACACCGGGGATGGCCGGACGAGTGTTCCTGGACCGGGAGTTGTTGCTGCCGAGCGGTGAACAGCGCGGCTACGCCTCTTTGGCGGCACGGTTCGCCGCCAAGGAGGCGGTCGCCAAGGCGCTCGGCGCGCCCGGCGGGCTGCACTGGACGGACGCCGAGGTGTACGTCGAGGACAGCGGGCAGCCGCGGCTGCGGGTGCGCGGGACGGTCGCGGCACGGGCGGCGGAACTCGGTGTGCGGTCGTGGCATGTCTCGCTGAGCCATGACGCGGGAGTGGCGTCGGCCGTGGTGATCGCGGAGGGTTGACCGTATGCGTACCGCTTACAGCGTGGAGACCGTACGGGCCGCCGAGGCCGAGCTGATGGCGCGGCTGCCGGAAGGCGCGCTCATGCAGCGCGCGGCCGCCGGACTGGCCGCCGCCTGCGCCGCTCTGCTGGGCCGGGTGTACGGGGCGCGGGTCGTCCTGCTCGTCGGGAGCGGGGACAACGGCGGCGACGCGCTGTACGCGGGGGCCCGGCTGGCCCGCCGCGGGGCCGGGGTCGCGGCGGTGCTGCTGGGGGCCCGCGCACACGAGGGCGGCCTCGCGGCCCTCCTCGGCGCCGGCGGACGGGTCGCGGACGACCCCTTCGAGGTACTGGCCGTCGCGGACCTGGTCATGGACGGCGTCACCGGGATCGGTGGGCGCGGCGGGCTGCGTCCCGACACGGTGCCGGTGGTGCGGGCGGCGCGCGGGTCCAACGCCGCCGTGGTCGCCGTCGACCTGCCGAGCGGCGTCGAGGCGGACACCGGTGAGGTGCGGGGCGAGGCCCTGCACGCGGATGCGACGGTGACCTTCGGTACGTACAAACCGGGGCTGCTCATCGACCCGGCGCGGGAGTACGCAGGGACGGTGCGGCTCGTCGGCATCGGGCTCGAGGACCATCTGCCGTCCGTGCCCGATCTCGAGGCGCTCCAACACGAGGATGTGGCATGGCTGTTGCCGGCGCCGGCCGCGAAGAGCGACAAGTACCGGCGGGGTGTCGTCGGTGTCGTCGCCGGGTCCGCGCGCTATCCGGGCGCGGCGGTGCTCTCGGTGGCGGGTGCGCTGCGCGGCGGATCCGGGGCCGTGCGGTATGTCGGGCCCGCGGCCGACGCGGTGATCGCCCGCTTCCCGGAGACCCTGGTGCACAGGGGGCCGCCCGCGAAGGCGGGACGGGTCCAGGCGTGGGTCGTCGGGCCGGGGATCGGTGACGACGCCGACGTGGTGGGCGAAGTCCTGGACTCCGACGTCCCCGTGCTGGTCGACGCGGACGGGCTGCGGCTGCTGGACGCGGCGGCGGTACGGGACCGCGGCGCGCCCACGCTGCTGACCCCGCACGCCGGGGAGGCGGCCGCGCTGCTCGGCGTGGCGCGCGAGGAGGTGGAGTCGGCGCGGCTGGCCTCCGTACGGGAGCTGGCCTCGCGCTATGGAGCGACGGTGCTGCTCAAGGGCTCGACGACACTGGTTGCCGCGCCGGACGACGGCCGATCCCCGGTCCGGGTCAATCCGATGGGCACGCCATGGCTGGCCACGGCAGGCAGCGGCGATGTGCTCTCCGGCCTCGCCGGCTCGCTGATGGCCGCGGGGCTCGACGCGCGGGACGCGGGGTCGGCCGCCGCGTATCTGCACGGGCTGGCTGCCCGCCATGCGGCGTCCCGGGGCACGCCGATCACGGCGTACGAGGTGGCGGCGGCGCTCCCGGCCGCCTGGCGCGACGTGCACGACTGACGGGCGGGCGTGATGGGGGCGTGATGCGGGCGTGGCGCGCCGGTGTGACACGACTGCCCGACGCGCCTGCCTGACGCGCCTGTGTGACGCAGCCGCCGCTGGTTGCGCCCCTGGTGGTACGAGTGTTGTCGTACGGCTCTGAGACACTGGGCGCGATGAGCACGACACTGCCCCTCCGAGCCCGCGCCGAGATCGACCTCGCGGCCCTGCGCGCCAATGTGCGCGCGCTGCGCGCCCGCGCGCCCCGCGCTGCCCTGATGGCCGTGGTGAAGTCGGACGCGTACGGACACGGCATGGTGCCCTGCGCCAGGGCGGCGCTGGAGGCCGGCGCCACCTGGCTCGGCACCGCCACGCCCCATGAGGCCCTCGCGCTGCGCGCCGCCGGCATCCAAGGGCGGGTGATGTGCTGGCTGTGGACGCCGGGCGACCCCTGGCGCGAAGGCGTCGAGGCCGATCTCGACATGTCGGTGAGCGCCCTGTGGGCGCTGCGCGAAGTCACCGCGGCGGCCCGGGAGGCCGGGCGTACGGCCCGTATCCAGCTCAAGGCCGACACCGGCCTGGGGCGCAATGGCTGTCAGCCCGCCGACTGGCCCGAGCTGGTCGCGGCCGCGCTCGCCGCCGAGGCCGAGGGCACCGTCAAGGTCACCGGTCTCTGGTCGCACTTCGCCTGCGCCGACGAGCCGGGACACCCGTCGATCGCCGCGCAACTGGACGTGTTCCGCGAGGTGGTGGCGTACGCCGAGAAGGCGGGCCTCGAGCCCGAGGTCCGGCACATGGCCAACTCCCCGGCGACACTGACCGTCCCGGAAGCGCACTTCGATCTCGTTCGGACCGGCATCGCGATGTACGGCGTCTCGCCCAGCCCCGAGCTGGGCACGCCCGCGGACCTCGGGCTGCGGCCCGTGATGACGCTCGCCGCGTCCGTGGCGCTGGTCAAGCAGGTACCGGCCGGGCACGGCGTCAGCTACGGGCATCACTACGTCACGACGCGCGAGACGACGCTCGGCCTGATTCCCCTCGGTTACGCGGACGGCATTCCGCGCCATGCCTCGGGCCGCGGCCCGGTGCTGGTCGGCGGCGAGTGGCACCGGGTCGCGGGCCGGGTGGCGATGGACCAGTTCGTGGTCGACCTCGGCCCGGACGGCGGCTCGGTCGCGGAAGGGGCACAAGCGCTGCTGTTCGGACCGGGCGACCGGGGCGAGCCGACCGCCGAGGACTGGGCGGAGGCGGCGGACACCATCGCATACGAGATCGTCACCCGCATCGGAACGAGGGTTCCGCGCGTCTATCTGAACGAGGACTCCGACGAGTAGGAGCGGCACGGTGAGCGAGAGCAGCACGGGGGACGCCGTGGCGGCCGCGGCGACGGCTGCCACGACGGGCAACTGGCGCCGGGCGGGCATCGCCGGCGCCGCGATAGGTGTGATCGCGGCCGGTGCGGCGGCGGGCGTGGCGATCGAGCGGATGACAGTCGGCCGCGGTATGCGCCAGAAGGCGCGGCTGGCGCTGGACGCGTCCGGGCCGTACGGCTCACTGCGCGGCCTGCCGGGCAAGGCGCTCGCCGACGACGGCACGGAGCTCTACTACGAGGCCGACGAGGTGGACCCGGAGGCGGGCGGCCCGCGCCGGCGCCGGCTCTTCGGCCGCAAGGCGCCGGCGCCGGTCACCGTGATCTTCAGCCATGGCTACTGTCTGAGCCAGGACTCCTGGCACTTCCAGCGGGCCGCGCTGCGCGGTCTGGTGCGTACGGTCCACTGGGACCAGCGCAGCCACGGTCGTTCGGCCCGCGGCGCGGCGCAGGCCGGCCCGGACGGCGTGCCGGTCTCCATCGACCAGCTGGGCCGCGACCTCAAGGCGGTCATCGACGCGGCCGCGCCCGAGGGCCCGTTGGTACTGGTCGGCCACTCCATGGGCGGCATGACGATCATGGCGCTCGCCGACCACTTTCCTGAGCTGGTACGGGAGCGGGTCGTCGGCGTCGCCTTCGTCGGCACCTCGTGCGGAAAGCTCGGCGAGGTCAACTACGGGCTGCCGGTCGCGGGCGTGAACGTGGTACGGCGGGTGCTGCCCGGTGTGCTCAAGGCCCTCGGCTCGCAGGCCGAACTGGTCGAGCGGGGCCGCCGGGCCACCGCCGATCTCTTCGCCGGCCTCATCAAGCGGTACTCCTTCTCGTCCAAGGACGTGGACCCGGCGGTGGCGCGGTTCGCGGAGCGGCTCATCGAGTCGACCCCGATCGATGTGGTCGCGGAGTTCTATCCGGCGTTCGTGGAGCACGACAAGGCCGAGGCGCTCGCCGTCTTCCTCGAGGTGCCGGTGCTGGTCCTGGCCGGTGACAAGGACCTGGTCACGCCGAGCTCGCACAGCGAGGCGATCGCGGACCTGCTGCCGGACTCGGAGCTGGTGATCGTGCCGGACGGCGGGCATCTGGTGATGCTGGAGCACCCGGAGGTCGTCACCGACCGGCTTGCGGACCTGCTGGCCCGGGTCGGGGCGGTTCCGGCAGCGGCTAACGTTGGCCCGTATGGAAGCACCGCACAGCCCGGCGGCTGAGACCACCGCCGCCATCACCGCCAACGTCACCGTCACCGCCCGCCTTGCCGTTGAATCGCCCGAGCAGATGCAGGAGCTGGGGCGCAGGCTCGCGAAACTGCTGCGCCCCGGCGATCTGGTGATGCTCACGGGTGAGCTCGGGGCGGGCAAGACGACGCTGACCCGCGGTCTGGGGGAGGGCCTCGGGGTCCGTGGCGCCGTCACGTCCCCGACCTTCGTCATCTCGCGAGTCCACCCCTCGCTGACCGGCGGCCCGGCCCTGGTCCATGTGGACGCGTACCGGCTGGGTGGCGGCCTCGACGAGATGGAGGACCTCGATCTCGATGTCTCGCTGCCGGAGTCGGTGGTGGTCGTGGAGTGGGGCGACGGCAAGGTCGAGGACCTCACGGAGGACCGGCTGCATGTGCTGATCCACCGGGTCGTGGGCGACACGGACGACGACCGCCGCGAGGTCACCCTGACCGGGTACGGCGCGCGCTGGGCCCAGGTGGATCCGGCTCTCCTGGCCGGCTGACGCCCCGCCGGGCTGAGCCCGAAAGGTTGGTCGTTCCGACAAGACGTCGGCAAAGTGTTGCGCGGGCCCTGCCGCGCGTGGTCACATGGTAAGGAGACCTGGTTAGGTCTACCTAACCACGCCTGCTCCCGGAGACCCAGGAGGCGTCCATGCCGGCATCCGAGCGCGAATCGCTGCCACGGCAGCAGTCGGCACAGCCGGCGACGCTGAAGCCGTCGGCCCTGTCGATGAGTGATCTGCTGGCGTCGTGCGCGGCGGCCAGCGCGGTCTCCACACCGCCCCGTGAGGAACGCCTCGCCGAGGAGCGTGCCCCGCGCCGCGACGCGGCGTAATTCATACGGGCGATATTCGTCAGGGCTGCGAGAGCTTCGGGACGACCCGTCGGGTCCGCGCGATTTCGGGGAGCTACGGGAGCCCGGGGTAGCCGTGGGAGCTGGAGAACGACGGCTGGGGAACGACGGCCGGCTGGGGAACGACGGCTAGGGAACGACGACGACCCTCGTGCCGATCGCCGCGAACTTCCACAGCGCGTCGCCGTCCGCCCGCTTCATCCGTACACCGCCGGTCTTCTTCTCCGGGTCCGGGCTCGCCATCGACCCGTCCCGCGCCGCGCTGAAACCGATCGGCACACCGCCGACGCTCGCGAACCGCACCACATGCTCGATCGGCACCCCGTCCGAGCCGGGCACCGTCCCCGACCGCGAGGTCACCGGGTACACACCGGGCTGCGGGCTCACCGTCGACGGCATGACCTGGAAGGTCCGCCTCAGCTGCGCCTTCTCGCCCACCAGCCACACCCGCCGGTCGCCCAGCGAGTACACGACGCGCACGCCCACGCCCGACTTCGCCGGCACCGTCAGCGGGTTCCTGGGCTTCTGCTTGGGGCCGCCGGAGGCCTGCGCGGACGGGACCGCACTCGGGTTGCTCGGCTTGCCCGGACGGTCGGGAGCGGTTGCCGACGCCTGGTAGGCGAGGAAGCCGACGACGGCCAGAGCGGCCGCTGTGAGCCCGGCCACCAGTCCCGAGCTGCTCCGTGCCACCGTGCCGGCCCACCTTTCGTACGTACGTATCCGTGGTGACGTTAGCAGCAGGCACCCTGTCCGACGGGGCACCGTGCCCGGTCTCCGGAGCCGTAGGCTGTTTGCGTGCTCCTGCTCGCCGTTGATACCGCCACGCCCGCCGTCACCGCCGCCCTCCACGACGGCAGCTCCGTCGTCGCCGAGTCCAGTCGCGTCGACGCGCGCCGGCACGGGGAGCTGCTGCTGCCCGCCGTAGACCGCGTCCTCGCCGAGGCCGGGGTGAAACTCGACGCCGTCACCGGTCTGGTGGTCGGGGTCGGACCCGGCCCGTACACCGGACTGCGCGTCGGCCTGGTCACCGCCACGACCCTCGGCTCGGCGCTCGGGGTGCCGGTGTACGGGTTGTGCACGCTGGACGGGCTGGCGTACGCGTCGGGCCTCGACGAGCCCTTTGTGGTCGCGACGGACGCGCGCCGCAAGGAGGTCTACTGGGCCCGGTACGACTCCTCCCGCAAGCGAGTGGGCGAACCCGCCGTCGACCGGCCCGCCGATATCGCGGAGCAGGTCGCGGGCCTGCCCACCGTCGGCGCCGGTGCGCTGCTCTACCCCGACACCTTCCCGGACGCCCGCGCGCCCGAGCACGTCTCGGCCGGAGCGCTCGCCGCGCTGGCCGCCGAGAAGCTGGCCGCCGGTGAGACCGAGTTCTTCCAGAACCAGGGGGGCCTGCCGCCGAAGCCGCTCTATCTGCGCAGGCCCGACGCACAGGTACCCAAGAACTACAAGGTGGTCACGCCGAAGTGACCGCCCGAGCGACCGCTGTGCTGCGTGAGATGCGCTGGTGGGACCTGGAGCCGGTGCTCGCGCTCGAGCATGCGCTCTTTCCGGAGGACGCCTGGTCGCCGGGGATGTTCTGGTCCGAGCTCGCGCATGCGCGCGGCCCGCAGGCCACCCGCCGCTATGTGGTCGCCGAGGAGGACGGGGAGATCGTCGGGTACGCCGGGCTGGCCGCGGTCGGCGGGCTCGGAGACGTACAGACCATCGCCGTCGCCCGCGGCCAGTGGGGCACGGGCCTCGGCTCCCGGCTCCTCACCGACCTGCTGCAGCACGCCACCGCCTTCGAGTGCGACGAGGTGCTCCTCGAAGTGCGCGTGGACAACACCAGGGCCCAGAAGCTGTACGAGCGCTTCGGCTTCGAGCCCATCGGATTCCGCCGCGGCTATTACCAGCCCGGCAATATCGACGCCCTCGTCATGCGGCTCCACGTACAAGGAACAGAGACTCACTGATGGCTGGACTGACTGATGGCTGACGAACCGCTCGTACTCGGCATCGAGACCTCCTGCGACGAGACCGGCGTCGGCATCGTCCGCGGTACGACCCTGCTCGCGGACGCCGTCGCGTCGAGCGTGGACACGCATGCCCGCTTCGGCGGTGTGGTCCCGGAGATCGCCTCGCGCGCGCACCTCGAGGCGATGGTGCCGACCGTGGAGCGCGCGCTGAAGGAGGCGGGCGTCTCGGCGCGCGACCTCGACGGCATCGCGGTGACGGCCGGTCCCGGCCTGGCGGGCGCGCTGCTGGTCGGAGTCTCCGCGGCGAAGGCGTACGCGTATGCGCTGAACAAGCCGCTGTACGGGGTGAACCACCTGGCCTCGCACATCTGCGTCGACCAGCTGGAGCACGGCCCGCTGCCCGAGCCGACGATGGCGCTGCTGGTCTCCGGCGGCCACTCCTCGCTGCTGCTCGCGCCGGACATCACCAGCGATGTACGGCCGATGGGCGCGACGATCGACGACGCGGCCGGCGAAGCCTTCGACAAGATCGCTCGGGTGCTGAACCTCGGCTTCCCCGGCGGTCCGGTGATCGACCGGCTGGCGAAGGAGGGCGACCCGGCCGCGATCGCGTTCCCGCGCGGGCTGTCCGGCTCGCGCGACCCGGCGTACGACTTCTCCTTCTCGGGACTCAAGACCTCGGTGGCCCGCTGGGTCGAGGCCAGGCGGGCGGCCGGCGAGGAGGTGCCGGTACGGGATGTGGCGGCGTCCTTCCAGGAGGCGGTCGTGGATGTGCTGACCCGCAAGGCGGTGCGCGCCTGCAAGGACCAGGGTGTGGACCACCTGATGATCGGCGGAGGTGTGGCCGCCAACTCGCGGCTGCGGGCGCTGGCGCTGGAGCGGTGCGAGCGGGCGGGGATCCGGCTGCGGGTGCCGCGGCCGGGGCTGTGCACGGACAACGGTGCGATGGTGGCGGCGCTGGGCGCGGAGATGGTGGCGCGGGGCAGGCCGGCCTCGGACTGGGAGCTGTCGGCGGACTCTTCGCTGCCGGTGACGGATCCGCATGTGCCGGGCCGGATGCCTACGCATGGGCATACGCATGACCATGTGCACGAGATCAGCAAGGACAACCTCTACTCATGACGGTCGGGTACTCATGACGGTCGCGCTGATGTGGGAGGCCCGGGCGGTTCAGGGCCGGGGCGCGGAGCTGCTCGAATGGGCGCGGGCCCAGGAGCTGGCGCACGAGCCGCTGCGCCGTGAGACCTTCCGCGCCCCGCAGGACCGGGTGCTGGTGATCACCTGGTGGGAGGGGTCCGACGTGGGCGCCGAGCTGCCGGAACTGCCGGAGCCGACGGCTGACTTGATCACACGGCCGGTGCACCGCTGGCGCTTCGAGTCGCTCGGCTGAGAATTCCTCGGAAGAATTCCGGTGACGATGTCGATCCGGCCGTCTCCCGTTCGACGCATGGGTGAGAGGCGGGGAACGGCCCCGCCCTCCCGACCCGAGGAGTCGCAATGCCGCGCTACCTGTCGATGGTCCGTATCAACGAGAACGAGATGTCCGGGGAGGACTTCCCCGAGGACTTCAACGAGCGCATGGGCAAGCTGCTCGAGGAGATCACCAAGGCCGGCGTCATGCTGGATACGGCCGGTCTCACCCCGACCGCCGAGGGCACCCGGGTGTCCTGGTCGAACGGCAAGGTGTCGTACACCGACGGGCCCTTCACCGAGAGCAAGGAAGTCGTCGGCGGCTACGCCCTCATGCAGTGCAAGGACAAGGCCGAGGCCCTTGAATGGACCAAGCGCTTCCTGGAGATTCACCCGGAGAACTGGAACGTCACCTGCGAGCTCCGCGAGATCGCCGAGGGCTGAGCTGTTTGCCGCTGCGCTTCGGGGCTGCTCTGATGGTTGTCCGTGACGGCAGCAAGCGCGGTGGAAGCGGTATTTCGGATCGAGTCGGCGCGGATCATCGCCGGTGTCACCCGCATCGTGCGCGACGTGGGCATCGCCGAGGAGATCGCGCAGGACGCTCTGGTCGCCGCGCTGGAGCAGTGGCCGGAGTCAGGTGTGCCGGACAAGCCGGGCGCCTGGCTCATGGCCACCGCCAAGCACCGGGCGATCGATCTCGTACGCCGCAAGGAGACGTACGCCCGCAAGCTGGCGGAGGTCGGGCGCGACCTGGAGGACGTGCCGCCGCCTGAGCCATCGGGTCCCGACGACATCGACGACGACCTGCTGCGGCTGATCTTCACCGCCTGCCACCCCGTGCTGTCGACGGACGCACGGATCGCCCTCACGCTGAAACTCCTCGGCGGCCTCACCACCGAGGAGATCGCGCGCGCCTTCCTGGCCACGGAGCCGACGGTCGCGCAGCGCATCGTCCGGGCGAAACGCGCCCTCGCCAAGGCGGGCGTCCCCTTCGAGGTCCCGTACGGCCCCGAGCGCGCCGAACGCCTTTCGTCGGTCCTGGAAGTCATCTACCTCGTCTTCAACGAGGGCTACTCGGCGACCACGGGCGACGACTGGCAGCGCCCGGCGCTCTGCGAGGACGCGTTGCGGCTGGGCCGTGTGCTGGCCGGCCTCATGCCCCAGGAGCCCGAAGTCCATGGCCTGGTAGCGCTGTTGGAGATCCAGGCATCCCGCACGGCGGCGCGCACCGGCCCGGACGGCGAGCCGGTGCTGCTCGCCGACCAGAACCGCTCCCGCTGGAACCAGCTGCTGATCCGGCGCGGCTTCGCGGCGCTGGCACGGGCGAACGCGGCTGCGGGCGGTCCCCCCGGCCCGTACGCCCTCCAGGCCGCGATCGCCGCCTGCCACGCACAGGCGGTGCGCTACGAGGAGACGGACTGGTCCACGATCGCCGTCCTGTACGGCCAGCTCGCGGCGATCGCCCCGTCCCCTGTGGTGGAGCTGAACCGTGCGGTCGCGGTCTCGATGGCGGAAGGACCGGAGGCGGGGCTCGCGATGGTGGACGAACTGGCGGCGGAACCGGCGCTGAAGGAGTACCACCTGCTGCCGAGCGTGCGCGGCGATCTCCTGGCGCGCCTCGGCCGACGGGCGGAGGCCCGGGCGGAGTTCGAGCGGGCGGCGTCGCTGACGCGCAATGAGCGCGAGCGTGAACTGCTGCGGGCGCGGGCGGAGGAGTGCGGCCGACCGTAGGCGATCAATCCTCCGATACGGTCGGGGCGTCCACCGGCCCACCACACCCGAGAAGGAACCGCATGCCCAGCCGTACGCTGCCACCGCCTCCGCCGCCCGAGGACATACGGGCCTGGCCCGACCGCGAGGCGCTGCTCACCGACCGGGCCGGCGCGATGGGCGAGTTGAGCAGGCTCAGCATCGGGCTGTCGCGACTGCTGCTGCTGTGGCTGACGGTGGCCGGTTTCGTGGCGGGCTGGGGCCTGGTCGGCGCGGCGCTCCAGACCTTCACTGAGCGCTCGGACCCGTTCGACGTCCTGTTCGGCGTGATCTTCCTGGGCGTCGGACTCGCGTTCATGGTGCCGACCGGAATCGTGATCGGGTTCGGCATCCGCCACGACGGCCAGGTGCGTGAACGCCTGCGCCAGTGGTCGTCGCTCGACCGCGACCCGGCGCGCGACGCCCGCTACCGGTCGCCCGGCGAGAGCCTGTGCTGGTTCGTGCCGTCGTTCCTGCTGTGCGCGGTGGGCCTGTGGCTGTGCTTCGCGGTCCCGGCCGGCGCGAAGCAGGGGCATGAGACGTACGCGGAGGTCATCCTGCTGATGGGGATGGGCTTCATCCTCTGGCTGACGGGTCTGCTCGGCATCGCGAAGGCGGTGAGCCACTACCGGTGGGCGGTGCGGCTGGTGGCGGTCGTCCCGGCACGGGTGGGCGGCGGCGCGCACCGCTGACCTCGCCTCAGGGGCGGTGGCGTGTGCGCATGTGTGCGTGGCCGAGGTCGGCGAGCGTGGCCAGGGCGGCGGACGTCGCGCCGGACGCGTACGACTCAAGGGCGCTTGCGAAGCGTTCGGACTGCGCGCAGAGTGCCAAAGCCTCCATCGCCTGAGCGATGATCGGGACGAGTTCCCGGTCGCAGAAGGGGTGTTCGGCCTCGATGCGTCCCTGGACGCTCGATTCGAACGAGTCGTACTCGTCGTCGTACGCCCAGTTGTCGAGCGCGAGCAGGAGCGGAAAGCGTGCCCGTACCTCCCACTCGACCAGCGGTATCTCGTCGTAGTCGGGATCCAGGTCCCGGTCCGCGACGCGAAGCAGCATGGCGAGCTCCGTCATGAACTCGGCGACGGTCTTGTTCCCGGCGGCGGTGGTCCAGGCTTCCTGCGCCGCAGGAGGGCAGGACGCGAAGAAGTTCTTGGTGAGAGTGGCAGCCATGTAGTCGAGTTGGGAGGCAAGGGGCTGCATCGGATCGCGCCAGTGCGCATCCCAGTACTCGGTCCGCAGATCCGCTTGAGTCGCAGGACCTGCCACTCCAGCGGATCGTCGTGCCAGGCGGCCAGGCTCACGAGCTGGAACAGCGGGCCGCTGGTGAAGATGCCTTCGGGGTGCAACGCCATGCTCATCCCTCCCGGGGTGGGAGCGAGGCGAGGGAGAACTCGGCCGTCTGCTGCCCGACAGCCCGAGCGAGGCTGACGACCTCATGCTCGCGCACCGCCCCCCACTCCCGCAGGTGCTGGTAGGCGAGATCGTCGGCAACGTCCTCCGCCTGTCGGGTCGGTACCCCGGTGGACTCCAGGTACCAAGTGAGGACCTGGGAGCATTCGGCCAGCCACCGTTCACCGCCGCCGGTCTGCTTCTCGACCAGGGCGACCACCGGGGCCACACCGAGCTCTCGTGGTGCGTCGGACAGTTCCTTGAGCATTTCGGCGACTTGCTCGAGCCAGGCTCGCCACTGCAGCAGGATGTCGCTGAACCACTCCGTCTTCTTCTCCGGGCCCCTTACTTCGGGCACGGGAAGGGACATGCTGTGGATCGTCGCACCCGAGTGTGGCTCCGGGTCCGTGGCCCAGGCCCAGCCACCGGCCCAGCCTCCGTATCGCTGAGCGAGTCCGTAGGCGACCCCACGTGTGTGGCAGCAGTGCCAGGGCGGTTCGTCCGGTGTCAGGTCGTATGCGAGCACGGCGGCGCGCACGGCTCCGGGGACACTCGCCCGGTCGAAGGGATGCCGGGCCGGGTCGACGTCGGCCCAGGCCAAGTCCGGGTACCAGTCGGACACCGCGGGTCCTCTCAACGTCACCTCCGACGGAGCCGTATGGCCAGCATCGTGAGCCAGGCGTCGGGGGCGTAGGGAGGATCGACCTCCATACCCAGCTCGGCCACGGCGAGCACGTAGTCCGAGTCGTTCAGGGGGAGCGCCAGTAGCTCGTGCAGTTCGCCCGTGAGCTGGGCGATCAGGCCGGAGTCGGTGGTGTCGAGGTAGTCCCGGAGCGCGGCGTCGTGGCTCTCGAACTCGTCCGGCATGTCCTGGGAGAACCAGCCGCCGAGCAGCTGCCCGAGCTCGGGGAAACGGGCGTGCCACTCCCAGTGGGTCTGCGGGGTGGCGGGCGGCGGGGCCTCGCCGGTCTCGATGCTGTGCTTGAGGTGGTCGGCGAGCTGCTCCAGCCATGCCTGGATCGCGGAGTCGGGCAGCCCGACATCAGGTACGGGATAGAACTCGCCCAGACGGAGCCGCAGTCGGCCCGGCGGATTCTTTGCGTACTCGCGCAGCTGGTGCTCGGCGACGGCGATCGCCCAGGGGCGCGTGCGCCAGGTGTGCCGTAGATATGCGTCGAGCGCGGCGGAGCGCTTCTCGGGATCGTCGTCAGCCGGCTGGCCCAGATACGCGCGGATGACCTGGTCCAACTCGCCGTACTTGCGGTCGTGTTCGAGCGGTATCAGGGACACGGATGCCTCTAGAGGTAGATCGGGAACGTGGCGTGCACGGTGAAGCCGTGCGGGCTCGCGGAGTCGCGCTTGAGGATCACTCGTGCGGCACGTACGTCGATGGCGTCACGTCCGGCGAGCATCATCGCCTGCAGCAGGACGCGCCCGGCCGGCTCGGACCGGGACGGCCAGGCGGCCTCGATGGTCAGGCGCTGCCGGGTCGACTGGGCGAGCCAGCGGTGGATGACTTGCTCATTGCGGGTCACCACCTGCTGAGCGCACCACTGGGAGGTCTCCCGGTCGGGGTAGGAGGAGCTGCGGGTTCGCATGGTCAACTGCCTATCGAGAGGGACGATGCGTCAATCGTCAGTGCGGCTGGGCCATATGCGCCGCAGCCAGCCGGATGATGTCGTCCAGGACTGGACGAGAGACCCAGGAGATCTCACCGCGCACCGCGTGGGTGAGTTCTTCGTCGCTCGGGAAGAGCATCAGGAGCTCTTGAACTTCGGCTGCCAGCAAGGGGATTACGTCGAGGCAGTGGGAAGGGTGTTCGCTCTCCACGCCCGCAGTGATCGCCTCTTCGTCGGTCGTATGCTCCCCGGGTGCGATCCAGCTCAGTCCAAAGTCAATGGTCCTGGGAAACCTGACCCGAATTTCCAGGGACCCCAGCGGGAGTTCGCGGACCGACGGGACGGCCTGCCGGTCGAAAGGCCGGATCAGCTCGGCCAGCATGCGCAGATACTCAGGGCCTGCCATGTCTCCAGCGGCTCGGTGCAGCTTCTGACCGAAACGCTCCGGGATTGTCCCCGGGGCGGCGGTGCTCACCTTTTCAGCAGTGAGCTCAAGCAGCGCAGCCACCGCGTTGAGCGGCATGACCCAGTCGGCCTGGGGGGAGTTCCGTACCGTACGGCAGAACCGTACGAGGTCGTCCTCCTGCGTAGACCCGTCGGTGAAATCGAGAAGCCGCAGAATGGGGCCATCTTCGAAGAGATCGCCGAAGTCGAATGCCATTCCGTGTCCTTACTGGGGAGGCGCCTGGTCGGTCGGCATGGATGTCAGCACGACGTACGGGGGATGCCCGCCCGGCACCGGCTTCAAGGTCACGATGACATTGTAGGCATCGTGTGCCGACGAGTCGCCGCGGTCCCAGGTGCGACCCGTCGGGTCGTTGAAGGTGAGTCCGACGTTCCGCTTGGAGGACTCCCCGGGGTTGCCGTTGAGCCAATTCTGGATCCTGCGCTCATTGTCCGGGTCGTCCATAACAGCCTGGGTCAGTTTCTGCGCGGACTCGAGGTCGTCGAAGGACGATGCCGCCTTCGGCCGAATGTCGCCATTCCTGATCATTTGCTGGTCGCGCAGTCGCTGTTCGAGCTGCTCGTTCGTCTTCCCGACGTGCTTGTCGATGACGTGACTGTTGCCGATGCCCTCTTGATTGGCCAGGTCGATGGGGTACTTGTGGTTGCTCTCGTCATCGCCGGGCACGGTGTAGAGCTGGCTCTTCTTGAAATCGTTCAGGGCGCGGGCCCCGAACGCCTCGGCCCGCGCGGACTCGGCCCGGAAAGTGGGCGCGCTCAGGAATGCCTCGTCCAGTGCGGGCAGCAACTTGTTGAGCTCGGGCACCTGCCGCTGGACTCGGTTGTTGTACGCCTCGACCGCGGCGTTCAGTGCCTCCTCGTCGATCTCCAGGACAATACCGCCGGCGAGGCTCCTGCCCATTTTGCCGATGCCCTTGATGACGCTCTTCACGTCCTTGATGCCGATGCCGTCCTTGGTGTCGACGTGCGGTAGCGCGTCGCGCACGGCACGCCAGTAGATGTCGTGCAGGTCGCTGCGGACATCCTCGGCCGCCCTGGCGAAGGCCATGACGGCATCGCTGACGCCGTCGCATGTGTCGATGAGCACGCTGAAGATCGGGTGGCTCATCCCGGTGTTGCCGGCCTTGTCGTGCGACCAGACATGGCCCTCGCGGGACTTTCCCCAGTCGGTCGTACCCCATATGGAACTGCAGAAGGTACGCATCGCGGTGTACCACTCGGTGTTGGACTGGTTCGTGATGCCCGTGAGCGCCGCGGTGAGGTTTCCGTCCACCGAGCCGGCGGAGATTCCGGGAAGCAGCCATGCCTTTGATATGGAGTCCAGCCGGTGGTGATTGGGCAGCGGCAGGATCTCGGCCGCCTTGCCGAATCGGCAGGCGTGCTCCAGCAGCGGCCGCATGATCGCCAGCACGCCCGCCTCCAGCCCTTCAAGGGCCTTTTCCCAGACGTCCTGGCCCTCATCCATGTCGGCCCACTTGAGGTCGGTCACCGACCGGTATGCGGGAAGTTTGTCGATGACTGTGGGAGGGGCCTGGTGGGTGGGCGTTGCGGTGCCGGACGGATGGGTTGCGGCGTCGGCCGCCGCGTAGTTGTTGGCCGTCGTCGTGAAACCCACCGCGGCGCCGCCCACGCTGAGGACGGACCGGGCCCATACCTCCAGGAAACGGTTGCCGACCTTCCGGTAGGCGGTCGAGAACGCCCAGGCGGCGGTGCCGTAGCCGCCGCCGTCCGGGTATCGCTCCAGTTCGTCGAGGAAGCTGTTGGCGCCCTTGTGCAGGGTCTCCTGCTGGAAGGCCACGTTGCCCGACACTCCGTACAGCTGGGTCGGTGTGACGTCGATGGTGCCGTTCTGGGACGGCGGGGCCGGAGTGCCCATCAGGCGGCTCCCCAGCCGCGGAGGACGGCGCGGTGGGCGGAGCCGTAATTGGCCTGCCCGGTCGTGACGACTTCGTGGAGCCAGGCTTGGGCGGCCTGGAGGTCCTGCATGTCCCGGTCCCACCGGTCGAGTTCGTCGACAAAAGCGTCGCGCGCTTCGCCCTCCCAGCTCAGGACCACCTTCTCGGTGCGGTCGTAGAGAGTCTCGAGCTTCTCGTTGAGCTTCTTGAGGATGTCCTCGAGGTCCCCGGCGAGCTCGCGCAGCGTCGCGAAGTTGACGCCTATGTGGTCGTCAGCCATGTGTTGTTCCCCGTTGTGTGTATCAGTCAGATGTCGAGAATGCTGCTGCGCGGCGCGGACGGTGCGGTGCCCTCGGAAAGCTCGCGCGCCTCGCGCTCCACGTCCACCTGGCTCTGGGCCTGGCGCATCCGCCGGAGGTTTTCCAGCTCCTGCTGGCTGAAGCCGTCCCGGCCCGCCCGCATCGCCTCTTCGAGGACGACGAGGATCTCCCGGATCCGTACGGCATCCTCGGCCGCGCCCCTGTGCAGCGCCCGGTACCCCTTGGCCGCCTCGCCCTTCCAGCCAGCCTCGATACGGTCGACGATCGCGTCCATCCGGCGCACCTGGCTGTCCAGGTGGCGCTGCATGTCGTCGAGGTCCCCGGCGAGCCGGGTCAGGTCGTCGTCCGATACGTCGAGATCGGCGTGATCCACCATGCTTCCCCCTTGGTTCCCCCTGCGTGGCGCCCAACCCGAAACCCTAACAACTCAGGCTGACAACACAGAGGTTGTATATTCCGGGGCGCCTGTGACCTGAATTACGCAGGCCGTCCGATCAGCATCGTCGGCGCCCCCGCCACCCTCGTCAGAAACACCGTCGCCGCGTTCGGCCCCTTGGGCTTCACCTTGCGGCGCAGTTCCTCCGGCTCGATCGCCGACCCGCGCTTCTTCACCGTCAGATTGCCGACTTCGCGTTCCCGCAGCAGCGCCTTCAACTTCTTCAGGCCGAAGGGGAGTTCATCGGTGATCTCGTAGGCGGTGGCGTACGGGGTCGGCCGCAGCTCGTCCGCCGTGATGTACGCGATCGTCTCGTCGATCAGCCCGCCGTCGAGCTCCTCCGCGACCTCGGCGACCAGATGCGCGCGGATCACCGCGCCGTCGGGCTCGTACAGGAAGCGGCCCACCTTGCGGACCTCGGGGTCCGGCAGCCCGCGGCCGGTCAGCGAGCGCGGGCCGGGCAGCAGCGTCGCACCGACCGTGCCCGGCCGGGTGCCGAACCAGAGCACGGCCTCCTTCACATCGCCGCCGTCCGAGATCCACTCCGCCTCGGCGTCGTCCGGGACCGCCTCGTGCGGGATGCCGGGTGCGATCTTGAGGGCAGCGTGCGGGCGGGTGCGGGCCGCGCCGATCGCCCAGGAGAGGGGCGGGGAGTACGCCTCCGGGTCGAAGATCCTGCCCCGGCCGCCCCGCCGGGCCGGGTCCACGAACACCGCGTCGTACGCACCCGTGTCGATCTCCGTGACGTCCGCGCACCGGACCTCGATCAGCTCGGCCAGGCCCAGCGCCTCCGCGTTCGCACGCGCTACCTCTGCCGTCAGCGGGTCGCGGTCCACCGCCAGGACCGAGATGCCGGCCCGGGCCAGCGCGATCGCGTCGCCGCCGATCCCGCAGCACAGGTCCGCCACGCTCCGTACGCCCAGTGCCGCGAAGCGCCCGGCCCGGTACGTCGCGACCGAGGAGCGGGTCGCCTGCTCGACGCCGTTCGGGGTGAAGAACATCCGCTGTGCGTCCGCCGCGCCGAACTTGGCCACCGCCCGCTGCCGCAGTCGCGCCTGCGTGAGCGCCGCCGTGACCAGCCCGACCGGGTGCTCGCGGCGCAGCCGGGAGGCGACCGCCAGTTCCTGGGCCGGGTCGTAGTCCCGCAGTGCGGCGAGCAGTGCCTGGCCCTCGTCGGTCAGCAGGGTCGAGAAGGGAACGAGATCGGTCACCCGGCCCATTGTGGGCCAGGTGGGGGATGGTGCGCCCGCGGTGGGCGGTGTCGGCCCCTTGCCAGGGCTTCGCGCTGACAGGATGCGGCGCCATGCACCCAGTACGACAAAAAGGAAAAATGACAGCCAATCGGGGCTATACGGTCCTGGCTGTGCTCCTGGTCGCCGCCCTCGGCTCCGCCTGTGCGGCCGAGTCCTCGGGTGGTTCGCGCGGTTCCGGCGGCCCCGGTGCCTCCGGCGGGGTCAAAGCCGCCCCCGGCGGGCAGGCGAAGCCGCAGTCCGGCCCGGCCGGCGCGCTCACCGCATATGTGGAGAAGGTGAAGCGCGCCGAGGCCGCCCGCGCCGTCGCAGCCAAGAAGTGGGGCCTGGACAAGCCCCCGCTCGCCGCGCCCCAGCCGCCCGCAGTCAAGCCGGAGATCACCACCCGTGAGGGCTTCGAGGTCGAGGACGGCGAGTCCCTGCCGCCCGTCTTCACCACCGTGCCCGTCAAGGACAAGGTCGTCTTTCTGACGATCGACGACGGCTGGGAGAAGGACCCCGCCCTGCTGCGGATGATGTCCGAGCTCAAGATCCCGTACAGCGCCTTCCTCAGCGACTACTTGATCAGCAACAACTACGACTACTTCAAGGAGATGCGGGACCGTGGGGTCTCGCTGTACAACCACACCCTCAACCACCTCTATCTGCCCGGCCTTTCGTACGCCGAGCAGGAGCGGGAGATCTGCAACCAGCAGACCAAGCTCGAGGAGCGGTACGGGAAGCGGCCCTCGCTCTTCCGCCCGCCGTACGGCAACTACAACCGGGACACGCTGCGCGTGGCCAAATCGTGCGGCATCAAGGCCGTGCCGCTCTGGGCCGCCGAGGCGTTTCCGGACCACATGGAGTGGCGCGAGTGGGACCAGGATCTGCACCCCGGCGACATCATCCTGACGCACTTCCGCGGCCCCGAGGAGTGGAAGGCCACCATGCCCGACCTGATCCGGCGGGTCATGAAGACGATCACCGACAAGGGCTACGCCGTGGCGAAGCTGGAGGACTACGTATGAGACGCGCGCACCGGCTGCTGGCCGGAGTGCTGGCGGCCGGTGCGCTTCTCGCCTCGGGGTGTGCGCAGTCGGTGGACCCGATCGAGCGCCTCGGGCGCAAGGCCGCGCAGCAGGTCTCCCCGGGCGCGGGTGTACCGGGCTCCGCGCACAAGCGGTGGGGGCTGGCCGCGCCGCTCGCGGCCGCGCCGAAGCCGCCCGCGCGCAGGCCCAAGGTGCCGTACGTGGTGAACCGGGTGCCGACCCGCGAGAAGGTCGTCTTCCTCACCTTCGACGACGGCGTGGAGCGCGATCCGGAGTTCCTGCGGATGGTCGGCGATCTGAAGCTGCCGATCAGTACGTTCCGCACGGGCGGCAGGACCGATCTGCGCACGCTCTCGTACGAGGACCAGCGCGACGAGATCTGCCGCCGGCGGGAGCGGCTGCTCCGTCCACCGCACGGCGCGTACAACGCCGACACACTGCGGGCGGCAGCCGACTGCGGGGTCCGTGCGGTGGTGCTGGGGCGGGCGTATGCGGAGGGTGAACGGCTGCGGCCCGGTGACATCGTGCTCGCGCACACGAGGACGACGGGGCGGATGCTGCGCCGTATCCAGGCGCAGGGGTACGCGGTGGCGCGTCTGGAGGACTACGTCTGAGGGGCAGGCCGTAGTGCCGGTGCCGTATTGCTGCCGTGCGGTGATTGCTGTCGTGCCGGGCGGAATTGCTGCTGTACCGCGCGGAACCCAGGGCGCCCGCGCCACGTTCTCCGTATCGGACCGACCGTGACAGCACGACGCCACACCGGCGGATTGGCACTCCGCTTGACCGAGTGCTAATCGCAGTCATAGTCTCAGGTCTGGCACTCCCCACTGGAGAGTGCCAACACAGCGACGGGCAGGTCCGGCACCCGCGACGACGGATCCACCTGGTCGCCACCTCAGACAGTTAACCCCGTGAGATCTCCGAAGGGGGAGGTCGGATCGTGACGACCGCCAGCTCCAAGGTTGCCATCAAGCCGCTCGAGGACCGCATTGTGGTCCAGCCGCTCGACGCCGAGCAGACCACGGCCTCTGGCCTGGTCATCCCGGACACCGCGAAGGAGAAGCCCCAGGAGGGCGTCGTCCTCGCCGTGGGCCCGGGTCGCTTCGAGAACGGCGAGCGGCTCCCGCTCGACGTCAAGACCGGCGACGTCGTGCTGTACAGCAAGTACGGCGGCACCGAGGTGAAGTACAACGGCGAGGAGTACCTCGTCCTCTCGGCTCGCGACGTGCTCGCGATCGTCGAGAAGTAATTCACCCGAAGTTTTAGATCTGCGCCCCTGGCCCCCGCGACATATGTAGCCGGGTGCCCAGGGGCGTAGTTCGTTCGAGAGGACAGAGAAGCTCCCATGGCGAAGATCCTGAAGTTCGACGAGGACGCCCGTCGCGCCCTCGAGCGCGGCGTCAACAAGCTTGCCGACACGGTGAAGGTGACGATCGGCCCCCGCGGCCGCAATGTCGTCATCGACAAGAAGTTCGGCGCCCCCACCATCACCAACGACGGTGTCACCATCGCCCGTGAGGTCGAGGTCGAGGACCCGTACGAGAACCTCGGTGCCCAGCTGGTGAAGGAGGTGGCGACCAAGACCAACGACATCGCGGGTGACGGCACCACCACCGCCACCGTGCTGGCCCAGGCGCTGGTCCGCGAGGGCCTGCGCAACGTCGCCGCGGGCGCTTCCCCGGCCGCCCTGAAGAAGGGCATCGACGCCGCGGTCAAGGCCGTGTCCGAGGAACTCCTCGCGACCGCCCGCCCGATCGACGACAAGGCCGACATCGCCGCCGTGGCCGCGCTCTCCGCGCAGGACCAGCAGGTCGGCGAGCTCATCGCCGAGGCGATGGACAAGGTCGGCAAGGACGGTGTCATCACCGTCGAGGAGTCCAACACCTTCGGCCTGGAGCTCGACTTCACCGAGGGCATGGCCTTCGACAAGGGCTACCTGTCGCCGTACATGGTGTCCGACCAGGAGCGTATGGAGGCCGTCCTCGACGACCCGTACATCCTGATCCACCAGGGCAAGATCTCCTCGATCCAGGACCTGCTGCCCCTGCTCGAGAAGGTCATCCAGGCGGGTAGCTCCAAGCCGCTGCTGATCATCGCCGAGGACGTCGAGGGCGAGGCCCTCTCCACCCTCGTCGTGAACAAGATCCGCGGCACCTTCAACGCGGTGGCCGTCAAGGCCCCCGGCTTCGGCGACCGCCGCAAGGCGATGCTCGGCGACATGGCCGCCCTCACCGGTGCCACCGTCATCGCCGAGGAGGTCGGCCTCAAGCTCGACCAGGCCGGTCTGGACGTGCTGGGCTCCGCCCGCCGCGTGACCGTGACCAAGGACGACACCACCATCGTCGACGGTGGCGGCAAGCACGAGGACGTCGTCGGCCGCATCAACCAGATCAAGGCCGAGATCGAGTCCACGGACTCCGACTGGGACCGCGAGAAGCTCCAGGAGCGCCTCGCGAAGCTGGCCGGCGGCGTGTGCGTGATCAAGGTCGGCGCCGCCACCGAGGTGGAGCTGAAGGAGAAGAAGCACCGTCTGGAGGACGCCATCTCCGCGACCCGCGCCGCGGTCGAGGAGGGCATCGTCTCCGGTGGTGGCTCCGCGCTCGTCCACGCCGTGAAGGTGCTCGAGGGCAACCTCGGCAAGGAGGGCGACGAGGCGACCGGTGTCGCCGTCGTCCGTCGCGCCGCCGTCGAGCCGCTGCGCTGGATCGCCGAGAACGCCGGTCTCGAGGGCTACGTCATCACCGCCAAGGTCGCCGAGCTCGAGGCCGGCCAGGGCTTCAACGCCGCGACCGGCGAGTACGGCGACCTGGTGAAGGCCGGCGTCATCGACCCGGTCAAGGTCACGCGCTCCGCGCTGGAGAACGCCGCGTCCATCGCCTCCCTGCTGCTCACGACCGAGACCTTGGTCGTCGAGAAGCCGGCGGAGGAGGAGGCCGAGGCGGGTCACGGCCACGGTCACGGTCACAGCCACTGACGCCGTACGACACATGTGAAGGCCCCCGTTCCCGCCGCTCGGCGGTGGGAACGGGGGCCTTCGGCGTCCGGCCGGGTGTGCCGGCCCCCAGCAAACGCGGCGGCTAGCCCAGCGCGCCGAGCTGCCGCATCAGGCGCATGACGTCGTAGTGCCACCAGCCCTCCTGGACCTTCCCGTCCTGGAAGCGGAAGATCGTGGTGCCGGTCATGGTGCACTGTTTGCCGGTGGGGGCGATGCCCAGGAAGTCGCCCTTGTGTGTGCCGGTCCAGGTCCACAGCGTCACGACGTCGTCACCTTCGGTCACTTGCCTGTCCAGGTTGAAGGTGAAGTCGAACGCGTCGCGCCAGCCGGTGACATCGCTGCGCATGTTCTCCAACCCGGTGGCGCTGTCCTCTCCCCTGATGATGTCGTGGTCCCGGTAGTCGGCCGCGAACAGCTCGTCGATGGCGTCGAGGTTGCCTCCGACGGCGATCTCGTGGAAGAAGCGGCGGGCGGCTGCCGCGTTCAGCTGTTCGTCGCGGACCACGTCGAGGTCGGTGAACGACGGCATCCCGTCGCAGAGCGCCACCATCTCCTGGAAGATCCGGTCGGTCTCGGGCAGATGGGAGTTCTTCATCGCCTCTTCGTACGAGGGGAATTCGACGATCTCGACGTAGTGGGAGTCGTCGGAGCGGTCCTTGCCGGTCAGGGTGTGGGTGGCGGTCCGCTTGCCCTTGGTCTGATCGACCCACTTGTCCATGAGCTGGTTCATGGTGTCGAACTGCTCGGTCTTGTAGTCGACTATCTGTACGAATTTCATGGCGCCTCCCGGAAATGGGTGGGATGCGTCCAGTTTAGTGAGAATTGTTCCCAATGATGAGCTAAGCGGAATGTTTAAGTGCCCCGGGACGGACCGGGTCCGCGAAGGGCAGCCCGGCCGCGAACCGCTCCACCTCGTCCAGCGCCCGGTCGGCCATCCGGTGCAGCTCGCGGCCGAGCGAGCCCGCTATGTGCGGGGTGAGCAGGACGTTCGGCAGGTCGTACAAGGGCGAGTCGGCGGACGGGACTTCAGGGTCCGTCACATCCAGTACGGCATCGAGGCGTCCGGAGATGAGCTCGGCGAGCAGGGCCTCCTCGTCGACCAGCGAACCGCGCGCGGTGTTGACCAGCGTCGCGCCGTCGGGCATAAGTGCCAGCTGCCGGGCGCCGATCATATGGCGGGTGGCCGGGATCTGCGGGGCATGGACCGTGACGACGTCGCTGTCCGCGCAGAGCACGTCCAGCGGCACGGTCTCGACGCCGATCCCGTCGGCCTCGGCCGACCCGACGTACGGGTCGTACAGCAGAACCCGCAGGTCGAACGGGCGCAGCAGCTCGATCACCCGGCGGCCGATCCGGGAAGCGCCGACGATCCCGACCGTACGGCCGTAGTTGCCCGCGCCGTCGAGCTCCAGGCCCCAGTCGTGGTGGGTGCGCAGCGTGCGGTAGCGGTGCCGGGTGTGCAGAACGCGCTTGTTGGCGAAGAGGATCGCGGCAAGCGTGTACTCGGCGACGGGCAGGGCGTTGGCCGCGACGACCGAGGTCACCGCGATGCCGCGCTCCCAGCAGGCTTCTGTGATGTGGTTCTTGACGGAGCCGGCGGCGTGGACGACTGCGCGCAGCCGCGGGGCCGCCGCGAGGACGTCGGCGGTGAGCGGGGTCGTGCCCCAGCACGTCAGCAGTACTTCGGCCGTGGCGAGCGCGTCCGCGACGGGTGGCGAAGGGGCGGTCAGATCGTGGGCGATCAGGTGCGGATCGGTGCGGGCGAGGGCGGTGAGACGGTCGCGGTGGCGGTCGTCGAGCAGGCGCTCGGCGATGCCGGGGCCCATCGCGAGCAGGAGGGACGGTCGGCCGCCGAAGTCTTCTGCGGTGCTCTCGCCGTGGTTCTCGCCGTGGTGCTCTCCGCCGTTCTCGCCGTTCTCGCCGTTCTCGCCGTTCTCGCCGTTCCCGCCGTTCCCGCCGTTCCCGCCGGGGCGACTGTCGGGAAACCGCCGTCCGGACTGTTCCCGCGACACGCTCACTGCGGGCCGTACTTCCGGCCTGTCCTGGACGTGATCCCGCCGAGCAGCCCGCGCGGCGCCAGCTTCACCGCACCCATCAGCGCCTTGTAGCGCGGGTCGGGGATCGAGAGCGACTTCCCGCGGGCCAGGTCCGCCAGCGCTGTGGAGACCAGCTTGTCCGCGTCCAGCCACATCCACCCAGGGATGTTGTCCGTCCCCATCCCGGCCCGTTCGTGGAACTCCGTCCGTACGAATCCGGGGCACAGGGCCATCAGCCGTACGCCCGACCCCGCCAGATCCCGCGCGGCACCCTGCGTGAACTGCACGACCCACGCCTTCGAAGCGCCGTACGTCCCGCGCGGCACGAACGCGGCCACCGACGCCACATTCACCACCCCGCCCCGCCCGCGCTCCCGCATCGACTCCGCCGCCGCCGCCGTCAGCCGCAGCACCGCCTCGCAGTGCACCTTCAGCATCGTCAGTTCGTCGGCCATGGACACCTCGAGGAAGCGTCCCTTGTTGCCGAACCCCGCATTGTTGACCAGCAGGTCCACCGGGTTCTTCCGGTCGGCGAGCCGCTTCTCGACCGCGGCGATCCCGGCGTCCTGCGACAGATCGGCGGTCAGCACCTCCGCCTCGATGCCGTGCCGGTCGTGCAACTCGGTGGCCTGCTCGTGCAGTCGCTTGGTGTCGCGGGCCACCAGCACCAGGTTGTGTCCCTCGGCCGCGAGCCGCCGCGCGAACGCGGCGCCGATACCCGCGGTCGCTCCCGTAATCAGTGCAGTCGTCATAGGCGGCACGTTAGTGCCCTGTGTGGGAGTGCGCTGTACGCCCCTTGCCCGCCCGAATTCCCTTGCCTTCCCGGAGGCCTTGTCCGAGGTTTCCCTACCCGCCCTGCTTGGCGACGTACTCGCGGGCGTCCTTCAGCAGTTCGGGGTGGAGCGCTTCGCCGGCCGCGAGCAGACGTGGCAGCAGCTCACGCTCCGTGGTGTCGGCCCGGAACGAGAGCTCGACCGTCACCTCGTGATCCGGCCGGTGCACGATCTCGATCGCGTCGCCCGCGCGGATCTCGCCGGGTTCGACGACCCGCAGATACGCGCCGGGCGCGCCGTGCCGCGTGAAGCGCTTGACCCAGCCCTTCTCACCCAGCCAGCTCGCGAACGTACGACATGGAATGCGGCCGCTGGTCACCTCCAGCACCAGCCCGTCGCCTATCCGCCAGCACTCGCCGATCTTCGCCCCGCTCACATCGAGCCCGCTCGTCGTGAGGTTCTCCCCGAAGGAGCCGTTGGCCAGCGGCCGCCCCAACTCCCGCTCCCAGAAGTCCAGATCCTCGCGCGCGAAGGCGTACACGGCCTGGTGGGTCCCGCCGTGGTGCCGCAGATCGCAGACCGTGTCCCCGACGACCCCGCTGGCCCCTTGCCCCTTGGGGCCCGGCTCCCTCACCCGTACGGCCCCATCGGCCGGCTGCTTGTCGATGCCGGTCGTGCCGCCCGCGCCGTCGCTGTAGTCGACGGCCTTCGGCCGTCCCACGTTCACGGTCAAAACCTTCATGGACGCCACGCTACCCCCCGCTCTCAAACGAACCATCCAATTATTGGTCTTCCCTCCAAGGGCCCCTTATATTCGAAGAGTGATCGAAGCCCGTCATCTCCGTGTCCTGCGTGCCGTTGCCGCCACCGGCTCGTTCTCGGCGGCCGCGCGCACGCTGGGCTGCACACAGCCCGCCGTCAGCCAGCAGATGAAGGCGCTCGAGACGTCGGCCGGTACCCCGCTGCTGATTCGTACAGGCCGCGCAATGCGCCTGACCCAGGCGGGTGAGGCGCTCGTGCGGCACGCCTCGGGCATCCTGGCCGGGCTCACCGCCGCCGAGGAGGAAATCGCCGCCATCGCCGGTCTGCGGGCCGGCCGGGTCCGGCTGGTCTCGTTCCCCAGCGGCAGCTCCACCCTCGTACCGACCGCGCTCGCCGCCCTGCGCGCGGCCCACCCGGGCACCCGGGTCTCTCTCGTCGAGGCCGAGCCGCCGCGCTCGGTGGAGATGCTGCGGGAGGGTGACTGTGATGTGGCGCTCGCCTTCCGTTACGGGGCGACAGACACGGAGTGGGACGACCTGATCGTCCGCCCGCTGCTCACCGACCGCCTCGTGGGCCTCGTCCCCGAAGGGCACCGCCTCGCCGAATCGGACTCCGTCACCATCGGCGACCTGGCCGGTGAGCCCTGGATCGCGGGCTGTCCGCGCTGCCGCCGCCAGCTCGTCGAGGTCTGCGAGGAGGCGGGCTTCACCCCTCGTATCGACTTCGCCACCGACGACTACCCGGCGGTGATCGGCCTGGTCGCCGCGGGTCTGGGGGTGGCGGTGCTGC
Organism: Streptomyces sp. NPDC060064; assembly: GCF_042736455.1. NCBI lineage: Bacteria > Bacillati > Actinomycetota > Actinomycetes > Kitasatosporales > Streptomycetaceae > Streptomyces > Streptomyces sp. NPDC060064. Next base: position 5,422 of record NZ_JBHWWF010000038.1, on the reverse strand, counting down.
CCGAGCTGGCCATGGAGTCGGTTCGGCCCAAGGCCGCGCGCACCGTGACTGTGGAGCCGGCGGTCCAGCGCGAGATCGTGGCGCTCACGCTCCCGGACCTGGCGCAGGTCCCGGCGGTCGCCGCCACTCTCGATCAGCTGACTCTGGCGGCGCCACGACGGCCCTGAGCGCCCCTCGCCCAGGGCAGAGCCGCTGCAGGAACGTTTCTTCGAATCTTCCGCACCGCGGGGTCAGCCCCGCGGCACGCCTCCCACGCTGTTCGCCGGGATCAGTCGATGCCGCGCACGCCCCATCAGCTCCTCGCGCTCGTCCTCGGTCAGTCCGCCCCACACGCCGTACGGCTCCCGCACCGCCAGTGCGTGTGCCGCGCACTCCGCGCGGACCGGGCACCTCATGCAGACCTCTTTTGCCGAGTTCTCGCGCGCACTTCGTGCAGCGCCACGCTCACCCTCGGGGTGGAAGAAGAGAGAGCTGTCCACCCCACGGCAGGCTGCGAGGAGCTGCCAGTCCCACAGATCGGCGTTGGGTCCGGGAAGGCGGGAGAAATCTGCCATAGCGCTTGTCCCCTTGAAACCGTGCTGAGTGGATACAGGACAGGTCGGATCAGACGCGATACGAGTCGGGTCCGGCACTCGTACCGTGACCACGACCGTACATCTACGGTGTTAGTAGATGTAAATATGACTCATTGCGAATCTAGCCACAGACACCAGGAAAAGGGAAGAAAAGCCGCTAAATGGGGCATAGCTGACTGATGAAGGACGCATGACCTGCGGCGCTCTCCTCTGCGCACGACCCCTCACGTAGAGTGCTGAAGGCGGCTGTCCGACCCGTAACTCTTTCGAGTGACCGTCGTTGAGAGTGCGGAGGCGGTTGAAACAACAAGCGCTCGGGCACATGTCCGAGAGCGTTCAACCGCACAGGTGACGAAACGTACTCAGCCTGGAGGCTCAAGGTGACGCGCATCAGCTGCGGAGGGCGGCCATGACATCCGTCCTCGTCTGCGACGACTCCCCGCTTGCCCGAGAGGCGCTCCGCCGCGCGGTTGCGACCGTGCCCGGCGTCGAGCGCGTGACGACCGCGGCCAACGGCGAGGAAGTCCTCCGCCGCTGGGGCGCCGACCGCTCGGACCTGATTCTGATGGACGTACGCATGCCCGGACTGGGCGGCGTCGAGACGGTCCGCCGGTTGCTCTCCGCCGATCCCGGCGCCCGGATCATCATGCTGACCGTCGCCGAGGACCTGGACGGCGTCGCGCTCGCGGTCGCCGCCGGTGCCCGCGGCTATCTGCACAAGGACGCCTCGCGCGCCGAGTTGCGGGCGACGGTCACCCAGGCGCTCGCCGATCCGACCTGGCGGCTGGCACCGCGCCGGCTGCGTTCGGCGGAAATGGGCGCGGCGCCGACGCTCACCGCGCGTGAGATCCAGGTGCTCGAAGGAATGAGTCACGGCCGGTCGAACGCCGAGATCGGCCGCGAGCTCTTCCTCTCCGAGGACACGGTGAAAACGCACGCCAGGCGGCTTTTCAAGAAGCTGGGCGCTTCGGACCGGGCGCACGCCGTCGCGCTCGGATTCCGCTGGGGCCTCGTCCGCTAGGTAATCGCGAGTGGTCACCACGGCGGTACGACGGATCCCGCCCGCCACTCGGCGGGCGGGGCGGCGGACAGCCGTGGGCATCCGTTTCCCGCGCGATGCCGCATCCTTGAGATGTGGAGTTCCTCGGGGACAAGTCGGTCGAGCGGGAGGGGAGGGCGCAGGAGATGAGTTCCGGCGCACCTGCTCATAACGCTTCGGTGCACAACATTGGACGCAGTGCCACGGATTCTCAGCCACCAAGGCACCATGGACCGATGCGCGACGACGAGACCACGGTGATCGGTGCACTCGTTCACCGTGCCGTCGATGGCGACGAGCAGGCTACGCACGACCTCCTCGCGCATGTCCATCCGCTCGCGCTGCGCTTCTGCCGCTCTCGGCTCAGCCGGCTGCCGGGCGACGCGCGTCACTTCGTGGAGGACCTTGCGCAGGAGGTCTGTGTCGCGGTGCTGATGGCGCTGCCGCGGTACAAGGACACCGGAAGGCCCTTCGAGGCTTTCGTCTTCGCCATCGCATCCCACAAGGTCGCCGATCTGCAGCGGGCGGCCATGCGGCATCCGGGATCGACGGCCGTGCCGTCCAACGAGATGCCGGAGCGTCCCGACGATTCGCTCGGTCCCGAGGAGCGCGCGCTGCTCAGTGACGATGCCGAGTGGGCCAAGAGGCTGCTCGCCAATCTGCCGGAGAACCAGCGGGAGCTGCTGGTGCTGCGGGTCGCCGTGGGACTGACCGCCGAGGAGACCGGGCAGATGCTGGGAATGTCACCCGGCGCAGTGCGTGTCGCCCAGCACCGGGCGCTCAGTCGGCTGCGCGCCCTGGCCGAGCAGTAGGCCGCGGGCCGAACCGAACGGTTGGCGGAGCACTGAACCGAGCAGTGCGTTTCGTACGTATGAATGCACAAAGCTGCTCGCTGATCTTGATCGTGGAATGAGACCGCTGCTGAGCCCGTTAGCATGGACATCCGCACCGATCAAGGCCATTTGGGGAAGGTGTCATGACCAACGTCGACGGAGTGCCCGATAAATTCGCGACACTCGGGCTGACCTACGACGATGTGCTGCTGCTGCCGGGCTCCTCTGACATGGCGCCCGACCAGATCGACACCTCCTCGTACATCTCGAAGAACGTACGGGTGAAGATCCCGCTGCTGTCCGCCGCGATGGACAAGGTCACCGAGGCCCGTATGGCCATCGCCATGGCCCGGCAGGGCGGCGCCGGTGTGCTGCACCGCAATCTCTCCATCGCCGACCAGGCCAACCAGGTCGACCTGGTCAAGCGCTCCGAGTCCGGCATGGTCAGCGACCCGATCACGGTGAACCCGGACGCGACGCTCACCGAGGCCGACCAGCTGTGCGCCAAGTTCCGTATCAGCGGCGTCCCGGTGACCGACCGCGCCGGCAAGCTGCTCGGCATCGTCACCAACCGCGACATGGCCTTCGAGTCGGACCGTACGCGCCAGGTGCGCGAGGTCATGACTCCGATGCCGCTGGTCACCGGCAAGGTCGGGATCTCCGGTGTGGACGCCATGGAGCTGCTGCGCCGGCACAAGATCGAGAAGCTTCCGCTGGTCGACGAGGCCGGTGTGCTCAAGGGCCTGATCACGGTCAAGGACTTCGTCAAGGCCGAGAAGTACCCCAACGCCGCCAAGGACAAGGACGGTCGGCTGCTCGTCGGCGCGGCCGTCGGTGTCGCCGGTGACGCGTACGAGCGGGCCCAGGCGCTGATCGAGGCGGGCGTCGACTTCATCGTCGTCGACACCGCGCACGGCCACTCCCGGCTGGTCGGCGACATGGTCGCCAAGATCAAGTCGAACGCGGCCGGAGTCGATGTCATCGGCGGCAACATCGCCACCCGCGACGGCGCACAGGCGCTGATCGACGCCGGTGTCGACGGCATCAAGGTCGGTGTCGGACCGGGCTCCATCTGTACGACGCGTGTGGTCGCCGGCATCGGCGTACCGCAGGTCACCGCGATCTACGAAGCCTCCGTCGCCGCCAAGGCGGCCGGCGTCCCGGTCATCGGTGACGGCGGTCTGCAGTACTCCGGCGACATCGCGAAGGCGCTGGTCGCGGGCGCGGACACGGTGATGCTCGGCTCGCTGCTCGCCGGCTGCGAGGAGTCGCCGGGCGAGCTGCTCTTCATCAACGGCAAGCAGTTCAAGTCGTACCGCGGCATGGGTTCGCTGGGCGCCATGCAGACCCGTGGCGAGCAGCGTTCCTTCTCGAAGGACCGTTACTTCCAGGAGGGCGTGGCCTCCGACGAGAAGCTGGTGCCCGAGGGCATCGAGGGCCAGGTGCCCTACCGCGGTCCGCTCTCCGCGGTCGTGCACCAACTGACCGGTGGTCTGCGGCAGTCGATGTTCTACGTCGGCGGACGTACGGTGCCGGAGCTGCAGGACCGCGGCCGGTTCGTACGGATCACGTCGGCGGGGCTCAAGGAGAGTCACCCGCACGACATCCAGATGACGGTCGAGGCGCCGAACTACACCAGGCGCTGACAGCTGTGTGCTGAACGCATGCGGTGAGGGGCGGCTCCGGGGTTCCGGGGCCGCCCCTCCCGTGTGTGTCGGGGATACTGGAACCGCAGACGTAGAGGGAAAGGCCACACATCGTGACTGAGATCGAGATCGGGCGCGGAAAGCGCGGCCGCCGGGCGTACGCGTTCGATGACATCGCCGTCGTACCGAGCCGGCGTACGCGGGACCCGAAGGAGGTCTCGATCGCCTGGCAGATCGACGCCTACCGCTTCGAGCTGCCGTTCCTGGCCGCTCCGATGGACTCGGTGGTCTCTCCGCAGACCGCGATCCGCATCGGTGAGCTGGGCGGACTGGGTGTGCTCAACCTCGAGGGCCTGTGGACCCGGTACGAGGACCCGCAGCCGCTGCTCGACGAGATTACTGAGCTCGACGAGGACGCCGCGACCCGCCGTCTGCAGGAGATCTACGCAGCCCCGATCAAGGAGGAGCTGATCGGGCAGCGGATCAAGGAGGTGCGCGACTCGGGTGTGGTGACCGCCGCCGCGCTCTCGCCGGGGCGCACCGCGCAGTTCTCGAAGGCCGTGGTGGACGCGGGCGTCGACATCTTCGTCATCCGCGGTACGACGGTCTCCGCCGAGCATGTCTCAGGCGCCGCCGAGCCGCTGAACCTGAAGCAGTTCATCTACGAGCTCGATGTGCCGGTCATCGTGGGCGGCTGCGCCACCTACACGGCCGCGCTGCACCTGATGCGTACGGGCGCCGCGGGCGTCCTGGTCGGCTTCGGCGGCGGCGCCGCGCACACCACGCGCAACGTCCTGGGCATCCAGGTTCCGATGGCGACCGCTGTCGCCGATGTGGCCGCGGCCCGCCGCGACTACATGGACGAGTCCGGCGGCCGGTACGTCCACGTCATCGCGGACGGCGGCGTGGGCTGGTCCGGCGATCTGCCGAAGGCGATCGCCTGCGGCGCGGACTCGGTGATGATCGGCTCCCCGCTGGTCCGTGCGACGGACGCGCCGGGCAAGGGCCACCACTGGGGCATGGAGGCAGTCCACGAGGACGTGCCGCGCGGCAAGCTGGTGGACCTGGGCATCGTGGGCACGACCGAGGAGGTCCTCACCGGTCCCTCGCACAGCCCCGACGGCTCGATGAACTTCTTCGGCGCGCTGCGCCGGGCGATGGCGACGACGGGCTACAGCGAGCTCAAGGAGTTCCAGCGCGTCGAGGTGACGGTGGCGGACTCGCAGCACCGCCGCTGACGCCGCCGCCGTCGGTCGTACGGTCTGTACGGGTCGTACGGCTGGTACGGCTCGTACGGTCAGTACGTAGAAGGGGCCCCGCACCTGGTGG
>NZ_JBHWWF010000037.1:0-79893 GCF_042736455.1 Streptomyces sp. NPDC060064 | reverse complement strand
GTCCACCCGGTCCAGACGGCAGTCCTTGCGCTCGATGAGGTCCTTGAGGCGGCCCGGCGTCGCCACCACGACCTCGGCCCCGGCGCGCAGCGCACTGGCCTGGCGGCCGATCGACATACCGCCGACCACGGTGGCCAGTCGCAGCTTCAGCGACCGGGCGTAGGGGGTGAGCGCGTCGGTGACCTGCTGAGCCAGCTCGCGGGTCGGAACCAGGACCAGCGCCAGCGGCTGACGGGGCTCGGCACGCCTGCCCTCGGTACGGGCCAGCAACGCCAGACCGAAGGCGAGCGTCTTGCCCGAACCGGTACGCCCGCGGCCCAGCACGTCCCGGCCGGCCAGGGAGTTCGGCAGCGTCGCCGCCTGGATCGGGAACGGCACGGTCACCCCCTCGGTGCGAAGCGCCGCCAGCAGGGGTGCGGGTATATCCAGTTCGGCGAAGGCTTCGACGGCGGGCAGCGCCGGTGTGATGGTGACCGGCAGCGCGAACTCCCCCTGCAGTGCGGCGGGGCGACGCCCGTAGCCGCCGGAGCGGCGCGGGGCCGCCGAGCGGCCCGGAGCGCCTTGGCGTCCCTGCGACTGCGAACGGAAGCCGTCGCCTCTGCCGGAGCCGGCGTTGCCGCCCTTGCGGGTGCGGGAGTAGCGGTCGTTCGTGCGAGCTGAGCGGTTCATGCAGAACCTTCCTCGATATGGCACGTATCGAGGGATTCTCGGCAGCAATGAGCGCCACAGAAATCGCAAGAACGAGCCGAAGTAAAAATGAAGACGAAGTCCGACCGCCGACGAAAGAAGCGGGGGGCCGGTACGTCAAAATGACTGACATGCGCCAGGGTGTGGGATGCCGAATCAGGGAAATCGGGCGGGTCTGTGACCGGCAGGAGCCGTGGACGGATCGACTGCCGTACGGTGAGAAAACGTATTGCCTCTCGCCTCGCATGAAGCCGCTGCGGCCCTGGCTGAAACCCGGAAAAAGTAACGAGCTGGGGCCCGCACCCCAAGGTGCGGGCCCCAGCTGCGTCGTGCGTGTCAGCGTCAGGCGGGAACGATGTTCTCGGCCTGCGGGCCCTTCTGGCCCTGCGTGACGTCGAAGTTCACCTTCTGGCCCTCCTGCAGCTCACGGAAGCCCTGGGCGGCGATGTTCGAGTAGTGGGCGAACACGTCAGCGCCGCCGCCGTCCTGCTCGATGAAGCCGAAACCCTTTTCCGCGTTGAACCACTTGACGGTGCCAGTAGCCATGTCATATCTCCTTCGGGGCAGTGCCCGGGGCCCGCACTGTGCGAGCTCCGCGTCGCCGCGATGATTGCCCCGTCCGGAAAGTATCCGGCAATACAGAAGTGCACGCTCCGGCAATTAACGCCGGTACGAGCACTTGAAGTCTTTGGGAACCACAACTGCAACTGAGAACAACGGTAGCACGGCGCAAGCGGCCGGGCGCGGCGAGTAATATCACTCCGCCCGCCGTGCCATAAACCCTCATCGCGCATTGGCCGAATATCTGTGCCTGCGACAATAGATACCCGAGTGCGCGGAGCGCATGGGGGCGGAACGGAGGGAGCAGCCGAGGAGGTGTCGGTCATGGGGACGCGGCCTCTTCGCCGGGCCGGCGAACAGCACGCCTGTCCGGCCTTCGTGGCCGGGGCAAGGGGTTCGCCGATGCTCAGGCGCGGTCAGGAGCCGACTGCCCCGCCCGAGTCTGCCGTGGGCCGGCGCAGTTCCTCGTTGATGCGAAGGGCTTCCTCGAGCTGGTCTTCCAGAATGACGATGCGGCAGGCTGCGTCGATCGGTGTCCCGCTGTCGACCAGTTCGCGTGCGCGAGCGGCGATGCGCAGTTGGTAGCGGGAGTAGCGGCGATGGCCGCCTTCGGATCGCAGTGGGGTGATCAGACGGGCTTCGCCGACGGCCCGGAGGAAGCCGGGCGTGGCGCCGATCATTTCGGCGGCGCGACCCATGGTGTAGGCGGGGTAGTCGTCATCGTCGAATCGGTCGCTGGTGGTGTGCGGTGGAGTTTCTGGGGGCACTTGCACCTCTTTCTGGAACGCGCGTCGAGGGGCCCCGGCGCGTACACGCCAGGGCCCCGAGGGGTATCAACACCATCTGCCGGCGCTGTGCGCTGGCTTTCTTGTTCCGCGTGTCCGTCCCTGAGGGCGGAGGTGCGGGGATCGCGGATGCGTGACCGGGGACCACCTTCCAATCGGGGCCTGCGGTACCCGGGCGTACTGGATGCTCGCCCGGGCGATCCTGATGGCGTCTGCTCCTCTCTGGTTGTTCGGGTCGTACTGCTCTGAGAACTGCGGTACTGCAGGGCGAGCCCGGAGGCCGCCCGGGCCGACTCTGTCGCGTTCGCTGACTTCGTCGGCTACGCGAGAAACTCTAACCGTGAAGGCGGGTAATTTCTACCCTGGACGCGATAGATTTTCCTGGAAGCCGGGCCACCGGCCCAGGCGGTGTACAGGAGCAGGAAGGCAGGACCTGCCGGTCTCCGGCGGTTGGGAGAGGGGGAGGGCTCCGGCGGGTTCAAGCACGGACGTCGCCACCAGCTGACGGTGCGCCACTTGACGCATTCATCGAATGCCGCAGTCGCGCTTGCCGCTGATGCGGCACCTCCCACGGTGCAGACACGGGCACGGGGCAGCCGTCGGCGACGACTTACCCACGGAAACACCTTTCCCTGCTGATCCCGCTGCTTCACTATGGGCTCTTGTTTCCTGCAGGTAACAACGGCGTGTTTCCGCCTGGGCAGGTGGGTCGGTCGCGCGGTAGTGAACGAGGAGTCAACAGGGTGCCAGAGCTCCACAAGGTCGGTCCCGATTCCGCGGACGAGAAACTGCTCTGCACCGCCCTGTCGGACGCGGAGCTCACCGAACGCATCCGCGCCGGTGCCCCGCCCGCCTATCCCGCCATCCAGGAGCTCAAGCGCCGCCACCTGCCTGCTGTTCTCACCTACGCCCGGCTCTGCGGACGCAACCAGGTCGCTGGGAACCAGCTGGCCGTCCAGGCCTTCGACCTCGCCGCCCGTGAGGCGTGCCGGGGCATCGAGCCCCAGGGGAACTGGCGTCACCATCTGCTGATGCTTGTTCAGCGGGTGGGGCTCAGCTGGGCCGCCAATGGTCGCCGGGACCGGCTCGAATCCGACTTCGTGGCATGGATCGATGACACTGCCGACTTCAGCGCAACGGATCTGCCTGAATCCCGGCGCCTCCGGCTCGAGGCGTCGTCAGCCATGCTGACCGGCTTCTACCGGCTGCCGGAGCTGACACGGGGCGTCCTCTGGTACGCGGTGGTCGACGAGGAGTCGGACGCCATGGTCGCCACCTTCCTCAACGTCGACCCGAACCTCGTTCCGGAGCTGCGGGACAAGGCGCAGAACGCCATGCGCCAGGCCTATCTCCGGGCATATCTGGAGCAGGGCGGAGACAGAAAGTGTCTGGGATTCCGCCGCATCATCGAGGCGGCGGCGCGACCGGGGGACCGGCGGCGCAGCGAGGATCTGACGCTCCATCTGACGGAATGTCCCAGCTGCACACGGTTGGTCGCGGAGCTGCCGCGGCTGGCGGACGACCCCCGGACTGTGTTGGCTGAGGGCCTGCTCCGGTGGGGCGGAGCGGCCTACGCGGCGCGCGGTCCCGTGCGCGGCCTGCTCGACGCCGTACCGGTCCAGCCCGACCGGTCGGCCCCCACGGCAGGCATGTCCGCGTTCACCGCCTCGGCGGAGTCGTCGCAGAGCGAGCAGACGCCGCGGAACGGCGCGAGGCGGCTGTCCCGGACCGTCGTCCTCGTCGCTGTGGCGGCCGCGGCCGTTGTCGTCGCGGGCACTCTGTTGGCGACCGCTTCCGAGGACTCCGGTCCGGCACGCGACCGCGCGGAGGAGCCCCCGCTCCGGGAAGCCTGGCCCACCGCGGCCGTGCCCGTCCCCGCCCCGTCGACGAGCCCCAGCCTGGAGCCGTCGAAGAAGCCCTCACGCTCGCCGAGCCCCACCATGTCGGCCGCTGCCTCCAATCCTCCTGCCCCCAAGCCTCCGGCGCCCGCTCCGTCGAAGAGCGTCCCGCCCCGGCCGGTGTCGATCGTCCCGGGGGGCGGCTACACCCAGGTCGTCCACACGGAATCCGGTCTGTGCCTGGACATCGTGAACGGTGTGATGGCGAACCGCACCGATGTCGTCACCGCACGCTGCAGTGGTGCCCTGACCCAGCAGTGGAGTCTGGACTCCATCGGCCTACTGCGCAGTAACGCAGATCCCGACTTCTGCCTGGACTCGCGCGGCGACACCGACCGCGGCGTCGGCATCTGGTCCTGCGCCTCCGTCAACGGCAAGAACGGCCTGAATCTGCTCTTCACCGTCGATGGATCAGGAGCCATACGCCCACAGGTGGCGCCGGACTTCGCCCTTGAACCCTTGGGCAGCTCCGAGGGCAGTCTGCTCGACTTCGACCCGGCTGACGGAGACAGCGACCAGCGCTGGACCGCCGGCGTCTCCCAGCAGAACTGAAGCGTGTTGCGGAAAGCTGTGTGCGGGCGGGCCGGCGCCGCGCGGTATCTCGGTTTGCGAAGGACTCGGCTATCGGGACGAAGATGCCTGTATGAGCGGAGAGACGGATGAGGTACGCGAAGCGATCGCGGGCGAACTGCGTCTGATGGACCCCGGCGTGCGATCGTCACGGTCGCTTACCCGGCAGCTGCTGGACCCGGAGTTCGTAGAGGTCGGTGCTTCGGGTCGGCGGTGGACGTATGAGGAAATGCTTGCCGAGCTGCCCGAGATGCAGGGCGGCGGAGAAAACGGTCCGCGCTATGAGCCCGCTCAGGTGACCGGTGTTCTGCTGGCGCCCGGGCTGGTGCACCTCACCTACGAGACCACGATCGATGGAGTCCGGGCACGGCGGGCTTCGCTCTGGCGCAAGCAGCCGGCGGATGGGACATGGCGCATGTACTTTCACCAGGCCACGCCCATTCCGCCCGAGTGTATGTAACCCAACGGTGCGAGGCACGCCTCCGCGTCAGCAGAGCACGGTGAGTGCCCCCGGCTGCACCCTTGCCGTCACCGGGAGCGTCGCCTCGATCTCGCCGTCCGCGCCGTAGGGGATATCGCGATCGGCCTCGATGCGAATCTCCTTGCCCCGCAGGATCTCCACCTCCGGGCGCTGCACGTGCGCCCCTGTCTTGAGCTCATTCATGATCGCGAAAAACAGCCGCTTGGGTGCATGCCGGATCACGACCACGTCCAGCAGGCCGTCGTCGAGCCGTGCGTCGGGGGCGATCTGGCGGCCGAACCCGTAGAAGCGGGAGTTGGCGGCCACGACCGTGTAGCCGCGCCGTTCGTGCAACACGCCGTCCACAGTGATGCGGTAGGAGACGGGTCGCCAGGTCAGCACGGCGCGCATGCCGCCCGCGTAGTACGAGGCGGCGCCCCTCAGCAGCCTGGCGGTGTTGGCGTACTGGTTGGCCACCGCGTCGACTCCCGCGTACACACTGCCCAGCACGCATGTCCCGGGGTGCACGGCTGATTCGACCTGGATGGTGTCGATCGCCCGAGGCGAGCCGTTGAGCAGCACTTCGGCCAGGGCGGGTGCGTCGGCCGGAAGTCCGAGCGCGCGGGCAAAGTCGTTGCCCCGGCCGGCCGGGACGATGCTGAACAGGGTGTCAGTGCCACTCAGTGCCCCGCCGACACAGCCGGCAATCCCGTCGCCGCCCACGGCGAGCACGACGTGCCCGCGCTCGCCGGCCTGCAATGCCACTTCCCGTGCGTGTTCCAGGCTGCGGCTGTACTGGGTGTCGAGCTGAGCCCCGGCCTCCCGCAGGAGGCGGGCCAGCGGAAGCAGGGCCGCCGTACCGCTGGAACCGCCCGCGGTGGGGTTGACGATGGCTGTGAAATGTCGCATGAATGCGCCTCCGGTCGGCACGGGGCAAGTCAGCGGACGGGGATGAGGACGCCGGGGTTGAGGACCCCGGACGGGTCGATCTCGTTCTTGACGGCCTGCAGGATGTTGACTCCGACAGGGCCGATCTCCCGCGCGTACCAGTCGCGGTGGTCGGTGCCGACTCCGTGATGATGGCTGATGGTGCCGCCGGCGAGAAGGATCGCGTCGTTGGCGGCCCGCTTCACGGGGGCCCAGTGGGCGACCGGATCGTCCCCCTGCGCCGAGACCACCGTGAAGTAGAGGGACGCGCCGTTCTCGTACACATGGGAGATGTGGCACATGACCAGGGGCGGGGTGCCTGCGTCGGTCAGGGTCGTGGTGAGAGCCTGGCGCACCGCGTCGTACAGCGCCGGCAGTCCGGACCAGAACGTCGCCGTCTCCAGGGTCTCGGCGAACGCGCCGGCGTCCAGCAGCGCGTCACGCAGATACGGGGCGTTGTAGCGGCCGTGGGCCCACCGGTCGCCCGGTTCTGCGCCGAGGAATTCACCGCCGCAGGCGAGCAGCACCTCCCGGGCCCGGGCGCGCCGGTCCGCAGTGTCCTCAGCGGTGCCCTCGTAGCCGGCGATCGCCATGCAGCCGGCTGCCTGCGGGGCGTCGGACCCGCCGATGGCGTCCGGCTGCGCGAGGCCGATGAAGGTCTCCGTTTCGTCCGACAGCCGCAGTACGGTCGGCAGCGGACCGTCCTGGGCGAGCTTGCGCAGTGCCAGCGCGCCCGCCTCGAAGGACGAGAAGCGCCAGCCTTCGTAGATCTTGGTTTGCGGCACGGGCCGGATCCGCACGGTCACCGATGTGATGACACCCAGCGCTCCCTCGGAGCCGAGGATCAGCTGGCGCAGATCCGGTCCTGCCGCCGAGCGGGGCGCGCGTCCCAGTTCCAGGGTGCCCTCCGGGGTGGCCACGGTGAGGCCGAGCACCATGTCGTCGAACCGGCCGTATCCGGCCGAGGCCTGGCCGCTGGAACGCGCGGCGGCGAACCCACCGATCGAGGCCCACTCGTACGACTGCGGGAAGTGGCCCAGGGTGAAGCCCTGTTCGTTGAGGAGCGCCTCGCACTCGGGTGCGCGCAGCCCGGGCTGCAGAACGGCGGTACGGGAGACCTCGTCGAGCGCGACCAGACTGTCCAGTCGGCGCAGGTCCAGCGCGATGAAGCAGCGCTGCGCCTCGGGGGCCAGTCCGCCGACGACGGAGGTTCCGCCTCCGAACGGCACGGCGGACACGCCGTGGTCGGCGCAGACTCGCAGCAGGGCGAGTACCTCGTCGTGGCTGCCCGGCAGTGCGACAGCTGCCGGGATGTCGTCGACCTCGCCGGCCCGGATGCGCAGCAGGTCGGGGGTGGACTTGCCCCGGGTGTGCCGGATGCGTGTCTCTGCGTCGGTGCGCAGATGAGTGGCGTCCCCCAGGCAGCCGACGAGCGCCTGCCGGGTCTTGTCGGTGAGGGGGGAGTCGGGAGCGGGGATGCTGCCGATGTGCGCGGGGCCGCTCTCCCTCGGCGCGACGCCCAGCAGGTCGCGCAGCAGGCCGACCACCGTGTCGGGCAGCGGGGCCGCCTTGGCCGGGTCTCCCCAGCCACTCCACAACATGTCCACTTGGATCCTCACCCTCGGTTTTGCGGGTCGCCGTGCCGTACGGCCTGCACTGCGATTACACTGTGACAGATGACGCCCATTCGTCACAACCGTTCGGACGGAGATGCCGTTCTCGACGCGGCACGCGACTGTGTCCTGGCTGTCGGCGTACGCCGCACCACCCTGACCGACGTGGCCCGGCGCGCCGGAGTGTCCCGTATGACGCTCTATCGCCGCTGGCCGGACGTACGGACCCTGGTCGGCGACGTGATGACCCGGGAGTGGATCGCACTCGCCGTCGGCACGATGACCGGCCCGGTGCCCGACGTCCCCACCCGGACCCGGCTCATCGACGGAATGGTCGCCGGAGTCGCCGCCTTTCGCGCCCATCCGCTCTTCCGCAAGATCATCGACGTGGACCCCGAGCTGCTGCTGCCCTACGTGCTCGACCACCGGGGCACCAGCCAGGACGCACTGCTGGGGCTCCTCACCGGTGCCCTGCGGGAGGGCCACGCCGACGGGTCCGTCCGCCGGATGAACCCCGACCTTCAGGCCCGCTCGCTGCTGCTCGTCGCGCAGTCCTTCACGCTCTCGCTGCGCACGATGACCGACGAAACCGACCCTGAACTCACCGAAGCAGCCTTCCTCGAAGAGCTGCGGACCCTTCTGGAGAGGACCCTTACGCCATGAGCCGCTCGAGTGGCCGTGCTCCTGCCCCCTCCTCGCTCAGCGCGGCACGCCGACGCCGCGAGCTCACCGAACTCGCCGACGGAGCCCACGTCGACGTCCTTGTCGTCGGACTCGGCGCGACGGGCGCCGGAGCGGCACTCGACGCCGCCTCACGCGGGCTGACCGTCGCCGCCATCGACGCCCATGACCTGGCCTTCGGGACCTCACGCTGGAGCTCGAAGCTCATCCACGGCGGACTGCGCTACCTCGCAACGGGCCAGCTCGACGTCGCCCACGAAAGCGCCGTCGAACGCGGCGTCCTCATGGAACGCACCGCCCCCCACCTGGTACGGGCCCAGCCCTTCGTCCTGCCGCTCACCCCACTGGTCTCCCGCGGCCAGGCTGCGCTTGCCTGGGCCGGCTTCAAGGCCGGCGACCTCCTGCGTGCCTCCGCCCGCACCTCACGCACCACCCTGCCCGCTCCCCGCACTCTCTCCACGGTGGAGACGCGGCACATGGTCCCGGCACTGCGGCCGACAGGCCTGCGCGGGGGACTGCTGTCCTGGGACGGCCAACTCACCGACGACGCACGCCTGGTGACCGCGATAGCCCGCACAGCGGCCGCGCACGGCGCCCGCATCCTCACCCGCACCCGCGCGCTCTCGCTCACCGGCTCCGGCGCCAGGGTCCGCGACGAACTCACCGGAGAGGAACTGGAGATCCGCGCCCGCACGGTCATCAACGCCACGGGGGTCTGGGCGGGCAGCCTCGTCGACGACGTACGGCTGCGCCCCTCTCGCGGCACGCATGTGGTCCTGCGCTCGGAGGAGATCGGCAGCCTCACCGCCGGTATGCACATCCCGATCCCGGGGGAACCCAACCGGTTCGTCCTCGTGCTGCCACAGGGTGACGGCCGGGTCTACGTGGGGCTGACCGACGAGCCGATCGACGGCACCATCCCGGACGTACCGGAAGTGCCCGAGACGGACATCGGCTTCCTCCTCGACGTGCTGGGCTCGGCCCTCGACATATCCATCACCCGGGATTCGGTGGTGGGAGCATTCGCCGGGCTGCGCCCGCTCCTGGACACCACCACGTCGGACACGGGCCGCACCGCCGACATCTCCCGAAAGCACGCCGTTGTGACGTCAACCCAGGGTGTGGTCACGGTCGTCGGCGGCAAGCTCACCACCTACCGGCGGATGGCGCAGGACGCCGTCGACGCCGCCGTCACCGGGAGCGGTCTGAGCGCCGACCGGTGCCGCACGACCTCGATCCCGCTTGTCGGCGCCGCCCCGCCAGGCACGCTCGCGACGCTTGCCGCGCCCCGACGCCTGGTCCGCCGCTACGGATCCGAAGCCCCGGCCGTCCACGCACTCGGCCTCGCCGACCCGTCTCTGGCCCTGCCCGTGGTTCCCGGACACCCCGTCACCGGCGCCGAACTGGTGTGGGCGGTCCGCCACGAGGGAGCCCTCGACGAGTCCGACATTCTCGACCGGCGCACCCGTATCGGCCTCGTCCCGCACGACCGCCAAGCGGCGTGCGAAGCCGCCCGCAGCGCACTCGCCCGCTGAGCTCACACCGAGGCCGCGTCCGGCCGGGGGCCGGTCCTCCTCGTTGCCTTCGAGGTGTGACCGGGCAGAGGTCCTGGCCGTGAAGCTCCTTGCGGGTCACTGAGCGGGGGCCGATGTACGAAGTCGCCGCTGTGCGCCCGCTCTGCCACTGCACCATGTCCGAAGGCATGCCGAGCCGCGGTGCGGCCGAGGCCCTCAACTCGGCCATGAAACCCGGCAGTAGAGCGTCCAACGCGAGCTGTCCGCCCTCGAGCAGCACATGGGCGTGCCTGCCCTGTGCGTGGTCCCCCGGCCCGGTGCTCGGCCTTGACGCCCTGCAAGCTGCGGGACCAGTGATGTGCCGCGCACCGGGACGGGGCGTCGTGTGGCGTGGCACGTATGGGTGGTGGATTCGCCCGAATGGCGGATGCCAAAGGCCAGGAGCACAGTGGAGTGGGGGCTCGGGCGGTGAGGAATCCCTTGTCAGGGGCCACTCCGCCGATGAGAGGAACCGACTCTGTGCGGAGGATCTCCGATGGCCAGTATCGACCGCCCAGGCGCGACCACTCTGGAGGAGAGCGCCGACGGGGACCGTGTGCGCGGCACGACCACGATTGCCGATTCCGTGGTAGCCACTATTGCGGGAATCGCTGTTCGGGACACGTACGGCATTCATTCTGTAGGTGGAGGAGCTTCCAGAGCGATGGGCGCGGTCCGGGACAAGATGTCCCGGTCCTCCGACCCCGGTCGCGGTGTCAAGGCCGAGGTCGGGGAGAAGCAGACGGCCATCGACATCGGTATCGTCGTCGAGTACGGCGTTCCGATCATGGAGGCCGCCAAGAACATCCGCAGCAATGTGACGGACGCCGTTGAGACGATGACCGGCCTGGAAGTCGTCGAGATCAACATCAACGTGCTTGACGTCTACGTGCCCGGCTCCGACGACGATGACGACGAAGGAAGCAGCGGAGTCAAGGGCGCCAGAGTGCGATGACGCCTGGCGGCCGCACGGTCGAATGAATGCAGTTGTCGCACGACAACCGCCGGGCCGAGGCTGACGGTCAACCACCTTTCGATCGAGGCGAGTTGACTGCCGCGCGACGGACTGTCCGGCTCAGCCCGAGCTCGGCATTCGGCTAGTCTCCCCAACTCGGCTGTTCGGCAAGCACGTTGTGGAATCATCCGCGTTTCCTGTACGACCTTGCCCAGGGCACGTCGCGTCGCCCCGGTGCCGAATGTGCCGTGACCTGGCCGGCAGTTCGCGGTGCCCCCCGCGCTCACCGCGGTCCTGGCCGCCATCGGCACGCTTCTGGAGCAGTTGCGCGCACCGTAGAGCGGGCCGTGGGACGCCGGACGCCGTATCGAGTGGGTCAGCGAACTCGCCTGCAAAATTGAGGAGTTGGCGGTCCTGCTGGCCTCCTTGCCGGACGCGCCGGGCCCTTCCGGCGTCCCGGAGGGGAACGCGTCCGCGCCTGCCTCCGTGCCTGTGCCGCAGCCAGAGCCGAGCGGGTACGCACAGGACGTATCTGCCGACCACGGCGGGCGGCCCACCGGCCGGCCACCCCCGCCCCGGCCGCGTACGACCATGTCAAGAAACTTTGACACGATGTCTGTGTTGCTTTACATTCGTGGTATGCCATTCGAAGAGAAGAGTGCATGGGTCATGGGGGTGCTCGCGGTCAGTACGTACGCGGGCTATCTCGTCGTCATTCTTGGGCGAACGGGGGATGCCCCTCTCGTCGAGGTGTCGTATGTGGCGACGTTGTTGTGGGCCTTGGGCATCTCGATCGCGGCGTCGATCGTGCTCCATATGCTCATTGCGATGTTCTCGCCGAAGGACGCCCGCAAGAAGGATCAGCGCGACAGGGAGATCAATCGGTTCGGCGAACACATCGGCCAGTCATTCGTCGTGATCGGGGGAGTGGCAGCGCTCGGTATGTCGATGGCCGAGCTGGACTACTTCTGGATCGCCAACGCGGTCTACCTGGCGTTCGTACTGTCGGCGATCCTCGGTTCCACGGCCAAGATCGTCGCGTATCGCCGAGGCTTCCAGTCATGGTGAAGCCCACCAGGGTCACGAACGCGATCCGGACCCTCCGGTTCGCGCACGGAGAGATGACGCAAGCGGATCTGGCAGAACGCATCGGTGTGTCCCGCCAGACCGTCATTGCCATCGAGCAAGGCAGATATTCGCCTTCACTCGAATTGGCATTTCAGATCGCCAGGGTGTTCACCGTCCCGCTCGACACTGTGTTCCAGTACCCGGACAGCGAAGGAAAGACACCATGAAGGCAATAGTCCGGGAGACGTACCGGTCACCCGATGGCCTGGAACTCAAGGAGATCGACAAGCCGGTCGTCGGCGATGACGACGTGCTCGTACGCGTTCACGCCGCCGGGGTCGACCAGGGAGTCTGGCACCTCGTCACGGGCCTGCCGTACCTCCTTCGCATCGTAGGATTCGGGCTGCGCAGACCCAAAACCCGTGTTCCGGGTCTGGACGTCGCGGGGCGTGTCGAGGCAGTCGGCCGGAACGTGAGCCGGTTCCAGCCCGGTGACGAGGTGTTCGGCACCTGTTCGGGCTCCTACGCCGAGTACGCCTGCGCGCGCCAGGACAAGTTCGCGCCCAAGCCGGCGAACGTCACCTTCGAGCAGGCGGCGGCAGTCCCCTCCTCCGCGTTTGCCGCCCTCCAGGGTCTTCGCCGCAGTGCACAGGTCCAGGCAGGGCAGAAGGTGCTGGTCATCGGTGCGGGCGGAGGCGTCGGGACGTTCGCGGTGCAGCTGGCCAAGGAGTTCGGAGCGAACGTCACCGGTGTGTGCAGCACGAAGAAGACGGACCTGGTCCGCTCGATCGGCGCCGACGACGTCATCGACTACACACGCGAGGACTTCGCGGACGGGCCGCGGCGCTACGACCTGATCCTCGACACAGCGGGTGGTCGTTCGTTGGCACACCTGCGGCGTGCTCTCGATCCGCGGGGAAGTCTCGTCATCGTCGGATCCGAAGGGGGAGGACGGTGGGTGCAGGGCGTGGACCGCGCGCTCCGGGCGGCGATGCTGTCACTGTTCGTGAGCCAGAAACTGCGGATGCTGGTGTCCACGGAGAATCAGGAGGACCTCCAGTTGCTGGGGAAGCTGATCGAGGCCGGCAAACTCACTCCGATCGTCGACAGGACGTACTCGCTGAGTGAGGTTCCCAAGGCCATTCAGTACCTGAGGGCCGGCCATGCCTGCGGCAAGGTCGTCATCACGGTGTGAGCTTTCCTGAGGTCCTGAACGCATCCGCGCCACCCGTCTGACGGCACCCAGGTGAGAGCCTCCGCCGGAGCGGGGTAGCCGTTCTCGGGGTACCTGTTCCGATGAGAGGTGGGAGGTGGGAGAAGTCGTGCATACCGAAATGTGGGTGGTGGTGGCCGTCGCCACGGTCCTGATCGCCACCACCGTCGTGCTGGCCGGCATGCTCGTGGTCAGACTTGTGAAGGCACGGCGGCAGCTGCGGGATGCCGGAATTCCGATGGAGAACAAAGCGGTCTTCTGGGGTGCCTTGATCTACCTGGTGAGTCCGGTCGACCTGCTGCCGGACCCGGTCCTGCTCGACGACATCGGCTTTCTGCTGCTCGCACTGCGCTCGCTCCAGGCTGCGACGCAGAGCGCGGACGTGGCCCGCCGACGCTGATGCGTACGAGCGGCGAGCGTCCTGTCGGCCTTGTTCTGGTCCGCGGCCTTGCCGGCCGGACGCGCGTACTGAACAGCTTCTTCGTCGTACGCGGGGCACGGAGAGCCGGGATCGGGTCGGCCCAACCTGCCGCCCGATGTGTGGATCTCGTTCGACGTGCCTGCGCAGACGTGCGGCCGGACCTGACGGAACGCAAGACATCGCCAGGGCCTTGCGGCACCGGCAGTAGAGAAAACAACCCCATGCCGGTGCCGCGGCCGACACGCGTGCCGGTGCGCTGGGTCAGTGCACGGGGTGCACGGGGTGTGCCTCCTCCGCCCCCGGGCGATCGAACTGGGTGCGGTACAGCTCCTCGTATCGGCCTCCGGCGGCCAGGAGTTCGGTGTGGGTTCCGCGTTCGATGACGCGGCCCTCCTCGACGACCAGGATCAGGTCGGCGGCCCGTATGGTCGAGAGCCGGTGGGCGATCACCACAGCGGTACGGCCCTCCAGAGCCTCCCCCAGGGCCTCCTGGACGGCCGCCTCGGAGGTGGAGTCGAGGTGGGCCGTCGCCTCGTCGAGGATGACGACCCGCTGGCGGGCCAGCAGCAGCCGGGCGATGGTCAGCCGCTGGCGCTCGCCGCCGGAGAGCCGGTAGCCGCGCTCGCCGACGACGGTGTCCAGGCCGTCGGGCAGTGAGGCCACCAGCCCGCTCAGGCGGGACCGGTGCAGGGCGTCCCAGATGTCGTCCTCGGTGGCGTCGGGCCGGGCGAGAAGCAGGTTGGCGCGCACGGACTCGTGGAAGAGATGGCCGTCCTGGGTGACCATGCCGATCGTCTCGCGGATCGAGTCCGAGGTCAGGTCGCGTACGTCGATGCCGTTCAGCCGTACGGAACCGCTGTCGGCGTCGTACAGCCGCGGAACGAGCTGCGCGATCGTGGACTTGCCTGCGCCGGAGGAGCCGACCAGCGCGACCATCCGGCCGGGTTCGGCGCGGAAGGAGACATCGTTCAGAACTTCCGTGCCGCCGCGGGAGTCGAGGGTGGCGACCTCTTCGAGGGAGGCGAGGGAGACCTTGTCGGCGGAGGGATAGCCGAAGCGGACCCCGTCGAACTCCACGGACACCGGCCCGTCCGGCACCCGGCGGGCGTCCGGCTTCTCGGCGATCAGTGGCTTCAGGTCGAGGATCTCGAAGACCCGCTCGAAACTGACCAGGGCGCTCATTACCTCGACTCGGGCGCCGGCCAGTGCGGTCAGCGGGGCGTAGAGGCGGGTGAGGAGCAGGGCGAGGGCGACGACGGCTCCCGGGTCCAGGCTGCCGCGCAGTGCGTAGTAGCCGCCGAGTCCGTAGACCAGGGCGAGGGCCAGGGCGGACACCAGGGTGAGGGCCGTGATGAAGACGGACTGGGCCATGGCGGTACGGATACCGATGTCGCGAACCCGGCGGGCGCGCGCGGCGAATTCCGCGGACTCGTCGGCGGGCCGCCCGAAGAGTTTGACGAGAGTAGCGCCGGGGGCGGAGAAGCGTTCGGTCATCTGGGTGCCCATGGCGGAGTTGTGGTTGGCGGCCTCGAGCTGCATCTTGGCCATGCGGGAGCCCATCCGGCGGGCGGGGACGACGAACACCGGCAGCAGGACCAGGGCGAGCAGGGTGATCTGCCAGGAGATGCTGAGCATGACGGCGAGCGTCAGCAGGAGGGTGACGAGGTTGGAGACGACGCCGGACAGGGTGTTGCTGAAGGCCCGTTGGGCCCCGATGACGTCGTTGTTGAGCCGGCTGACGAGTGCGCCGGTGCGGGTGCGGGTGAAGAAGGCGACCGGCATTCGCTGGACGTGGTCGAAGACCGCCGTGCGGAGATCGAGGATCAGCCCCTCGCCGAGGGTCGCCGACAGCCAGCGGGTGAGCAGACCGAGCCCCGCCTCGGCGACGGCGATGACGGCGATCAGCAGCGCGAGCCGGGTGACCGTGCCGGTTTCCTGGCCTTTGACGATCGCGTCGACGACGCGGCCCGCGAGCACGGGTGTGGCCACCGCCAGCAGTGCCGTGATCACGCTGAGCAGCAGGAACTGGTACAGCTGCCGACGGTGCGGCCTGGCGAATGAGGCGATTCGACGCAGGGTGGCCCGGGAGAAGGGCCTCCGGTCCTGTTGGGCGTTCATCGCGCTGTGCAGCGATGTCCACGCGGTGACTTCCATGTCCATGGGGTGCCGCCTCCGGAATCTGGTGGGCCGACGCGGTTCCCGTCGGCCGGTGTGGCCCGGGGCGCACCCAGAACGGTATGACCTCAACCTAGCTTGAGGTCAATTGATTCCTCTCGGTCCTCGCCGAGCCGTCAGGTGCAGCGGGTGTTGGCGACCCGGGCGAGGACCAGGTTTTCAAGCAGGCTCAGCCAGGGTGAGACCAGTGAGACAGTCCTGCCAGGCCTGTTCACTCAGCAGTGGGCGGAAGCGCGCGAACAGCACCAGGAGATCGGGCGCCCACTTCACCCGGAAGGCGGGGTCGATACGAACGATGTCCAGCTCATTCGCGACGGTGAGCTCGACGAAGTCCTGTCGCTGTTGCATGCTCGGCGTGATGGTGCGGCCGGTGAATCTGTCCCGGAAGGCGGCGTCGGTGTCCGCGAGCGTGGGGTACGACCGCTTCCGGTCGCAGCTTGCGTAGAGGTAGACGATGGACTCGGCCTCGGGGCCGATCACTGCCTCAAGTTCGGGGCGACGGTCGATCGGCAGAAGCGCTGTGGCGAAGCCGTCGGTTCCGTAGAACGCATGGCACAGCCCGGCCAGTCGGAGCGCAGGGCGGGCACTCCAGCGGTCGAGCTGTTGCTGCACCCTCTGAAGGTGGGCGAGTAGCGTGCCGCCGGGATGATCGAGATTCTCGGCTCCGCAGTCGCGCAGGAGATCGAGGGCGTGAGTGGTGCTTGCTGATGTGGGCACGCGGCCGGACTCCTTTCAGTTGTTCGGCAGGGGTGTTACTTGTCCAGGAGGCCTATTGCAAGGCCATGACTCCCGCCGCGGTGAGGCCGACGGTGACGATGAGGGCGCGCAGCGCGGCCGGTGGCAGCTTGCGGCCCACGCGTGCGCCCAGTACGCCGCCGAGGGAGGAGCCGACGGCGATCACTGCGGCGACGGTCCAGTCGACGTCGGCAACCGTGATGAAGACGACAGCCGCTATTCCGTTCACGATGGAGGCGAGAACGTTCTTCGCGGCGTTCAGCCGCTGCAGGTCTTCCCGAAGGAAGCTGCCGAAGAGTCCCATGAGAAGGACACCTTGTGCCGCTCCGAAGTAGCCGCCGTAGATGCCTGTGCCCAGTACGCCGAACCACATGGGGGCGCCGCCGTCATCTCGCCTGTGGCTCCGGTGTTGCTGCAGCCATCGGCCGAGCCGGGGCTGCAGCAGGACCAGCACGCAGGCGGTCAGGATCAGTACGGGCACTATTGCCTTGAAGGTCTCGGCGGGCAGTCTCAGCAGGAGCAGCGCGCCGATGAGCCCTCCGATGAGCGAGGCGCTGCCGAACCGGATCAACCGGCCCAACTGGCCTTTGAGCTCTCTGCGGTAGCCGTATGCGGCGCTCAGTACGCCCGGCACCAGGCCGATGTTGTTGGACATATTGGCCAGCACCGGCGGATATCCGAAGGCGAGCAGGGTGGGGAAGGTGATGAGAGTCCCGGACCCGACCACCGCGTTGATCCCGCCGGCGGCGATGCCGGCGGCTCCGATGGCCACCAACTCGATTGCTTGCACAATTCACCTTCCGAAGACGCGCACAGGGGCGGGCAGCTCGGGTGACCGGACAGTCTTTGCTCCGAGCCGGTTGGGTCGGCACCTGTTCAGGGAATTTCGCGGCGGTCCGGACCGTCACGAAATTGCCTGAACAGGTTGCCGCCCTGGGCCCAGAAGCGATCTTCGGTGACGGTTAAATCCCAAGTCAATCCTCGGGTTTCCTTGCAGACCCCCAAGGGATACCTTCACCTCGTGACTCTTGACGATCTACGTGTCTTCATTGCGGTGTGCAGAGCAGGCAGCCTCAGCGCCGTGGCCCGCGACCTCTCATGCACGCAGTCCGCGGTGAGCCAGCACGTCAAACGGCTGGAACGGGAACTGGACGTGAGCCTGTTGGAGAGGCATCCACGTGGTGTTGTGCCCACCTCGGCGGGGCGCATCCTCCAGGCAGCGGCCGCCGACGGTATCGGTGGCATCGACCTGGCCCTGCGCCGTCTCCAGGACCTGGTGCGCGGGGACGGCGGTTCGGTGCGGATCACCACGGGAGCGACGACCGTACGGCACTTCATGGCCGAGGCCATCGTCGACTTCCGCCGTCGTTACCCTCTGGTGAGCCTGGAGTTCGAGACGGAGAACTCCAGCCGTAGCTGCTTCGACGCGCTCGCCGCGCACGACCTGGACCTCGCCTGGATCACCATCGGGACCCCAGTCCGAGGCATCGAGCAGCGCCCCGTCGTCGAACTGCCCTGGGTGCTGGCTGTCAAAGCCGACGACCCGCTGGCGGCCAAGACCCACATGGACCCCGCGGACCTGGCGGACCTGCAGCTGATCCGCCTCCCCGAGAACTCGACATCCCGAGCTCATCTCGACGCGTGCTTCGCCGAGTTGGGAGTCCGATGGACCGCCGACACCGGTGTCGCCGACTGGGACACTGCCATCCTCCTCGCGGAGCTCGGCCTCGGCCACGCCGTCGTACCCGCCCTGCCCGGCCGCCACGGCGCCGAACACAACAGCGTCCGCCTGATCCCGCTTCCGGCACTGCCCGCCCTGTCCGCCGGTTGGGCGGTACGCCGGTGGGACGCCCTGAGCCCACTGGCCCGCGCCTTCGCCGATACCGTCGCCCAGAACTGCGCGGAGATGCCCGGGGTGCTCGCTGACCGGACATGAGCCGACGATCGGTTGGCTGACGCCCGGCGGCACGTCCGTGCCGGGACGCGGCTCCCGCCGATACGACTGCGGCCCACCACAGGATCTGCAGGGCGAAACCGAACCCCGGAGACCCCTGTCAACGGGTCAGAATCGCTGGGGAGTTGTTGCACGGCGGCTGGGGACGCAGGTGTCAACGGAGCCTCGGTCGGGCAGCGGGCCGGCGCCGCCCGAGCTCAGCGCCGCCCCGCGCGGCAGCCGGCGTCGTGGGTGATGGCGAACACATCGCCGCCCAGCAGCGCGCATCAGACGCTCAGCCGGGGGCACTCGGGGCTCAGGAGGCGTACCGCGCGCCCACACCTGAGGGAGGCATCGTGACGTCGACTTACGCACACTGGCGGGCCCGTGCTTCGAGATCCATGACCGGCCACTCCGCGGAGCAGGAGACCCTGACCGTCGCAGGACGGGCGGGCTTTGTCGCCCGTGGCGTGGTGTATGTCCTCATCGGCGTGCTGGCCGTCAGGATCGCTCTGGGGAGCGGTGGCGAGGAAGCTGATCGCCAGGGCGCGCTTCGCCAGGTCGCGGAGCAGCCCTTCGGGAGGGTGATGCTGTGGGCGCTTGTCGTCGGCTTCGGCTGTATGGCGCTCTGGCGGGGCGCCCGCGCGGTGATGACCAGGGGGCCTCGGCGGAAGGCCGCCTCCCGGCTGTTGGACGGTGGCCGGGCCCTCTTCTACGCCGCGGTCTGCTGGGCAACTGCCGCATTTGCCGCAGGGAGCGGCCAGGGCTCCAGTGGCGATGCGAAGTCTCAGGACTGGACGGCATCGGCGCTGAAACTGCCGTACGGACGTGTGCTGGTGGGCGCCGCGGGCTGCCTCCTGATCGGCATCGGCGCGGTGCTCGCCGTACGGGCGGCCCTGCGGCGCTTCCTGCGGCAGTTGGACACCGCGGCCATGAGCCGCCGCACGCGGCAGGTCGTGACCGGCCTGGGTGTGGGCGGCGGCGTGGCGCGCGGCACCGTGTTCGCCGCAGCCGGGATCTTCATCCTGGTTGCGGCGGACCGCTTCGACCCGCACGAGGCCAAGGGCATGGACGCGACGCTCCGCAGCTTCACGCACGCCCCGATGGGCCCGTGGCTCCTGGTCGCCGTCGCGGTCGGACTGATTCTGTTCGGCGTCTTCTCCTTCGCCTCGGCGCGGTGGCGCCGCCTGTGACCGTTCACCGGCGGCGGTCGTCGAGGCGGGCGGGGACCGGCCAGTGCACATCGGTCGCCCAGCCGAGCCGTTCGAAGAGGCGGATGGCGGCGGCGGTCGGGTCGAGCTGGCCGCGGTCGACGCCGTGGCGGGCGCAGGTGGGGTCGGCATGGTGGAGGTTGTGCCAGCTCTCCCCGAACGAGAGCAGCGCGAGCGGCCAGAGATTGGTCGCGCGGTCATGGCGGCGGGTACGGAACGGCCGTTCGCCGATCATGTGGCAGAGCGAATTCACGCTCCATGTCACGTGCTGGAGCAGGGCGATGCGTACAAGGCCCGCCCACAGCAGCGCGGTCAGCCCGTCGCGCACGGTGCCGCCGATGGCCCAGCCGGCCGCGAAGGGCAGCGTGAGGGAGAGCAGGCACAGCACGGGGAACGCGCGCGAGAGCGCGCGCAGGGAGCGGTCGGCGAGCAGGTCGGGGGCGTAGCGGCCCGCAGGCGTGCTGTCGGCCTGGAACAGCCATCCGACGTGGGCATGGGCCAGGCCGCGGAGCTGTCCGCGCAGGCTGGTGCCGTAGCGGAACGGTGAGTGCGGGTCGCCGGGCCGGTCGGTGAAGGCATGGTGGCGGCGGTGGATGGCGACCCACCCGATCGCATCGCCCTGGAAGCTCATCGACCCGGCCGTGGTGAGTGCGAGGCGCAGCGCGGGGGAGGCGGTGAAACTGCGGTGGGTCAGCAGGCGGTGGAAGCCGGCGGTGACGCCCAGGCCGGTGAACCCGTAGAGGGAGAGGGCGAGAAGAAGATCGGTGGGCCCGATCAGCCGTCCCCACAGCAGCCAGCCGCCGAGGAGGAGGGCCAGGAAGGGGAACAGCACGATGAGTGCGGTCACCGCCCACTGCCCGCGCTGGGCGGGCGAGCGCGGAGGCACAGCCTCACCCAGCGGGAAAGGCGCCGTACCGTCGTATGCGTCCGGCGCCAGAGCCGCTGCGTCGGGCCGTTCGGGTCGTTCGGGTCCTTCGGGTCGTGATTCGGGGCGTGCGTCGGGCCGTGCTGTGGTTTTCGTACGGGGGGACATCCGGGACTCCTCGGCCGTGTCGTGTGGTGTCGCGGCCGGGGGCTCGGGCTGCTTGGTGTGAAGTGCAATCGCGGTGACGGGCGGAGCTCGCGGCAGGTGACAACGTCCGTGAGCGTGGTCAGGTGATCAGGCCGGTGAGCGGTTCGGTTCCGTCGATGAAGGCGCGGGCGACGTCGGACAGTTGGCGGTTGTGTGCGCGGGCGTAGCCGCGTAGTGCGGTGAAGGCCTGTTCCATGTCGATGCCCTGGCGTTCGGCGAGCTTGCCTTTGGCTTGTTCGATCAGGACGCGGCTGTTCAGCGCGGTCTGCAGCTGTTCGTTGAGGAGGTTGCTGCGGTGGGTGGAGCGTTGTTGCAGGAGGCTGATGGTGGCGACGTCGGCCAGGGCCTGTGCGATGGGTGTGCCGACCGGGTCGAAGGGGCCGGGGTCGGTGCGGAAGAGGTTGAGGGCGCCGACGACTTCGTCCCTAAGACGCATCGGCAGGGCTTGGACCGCGGCGAACCCGCTGTGGTGGGCTTGCTCGACGAAGCGCGGCCAGCGGTCGGCCTCCCCGCTCAGATCGGGGACTGTCACGGGTGCGCCGGTGTGGAAGCACTCCAGGCAGGGGCCTTCGTCGTTCTGGAGCTGGAAGAGCTCGAGCAGGCGTACTTGTTCGCTGGAGGCGGCCATGACGCGGAGTTCGCCGTCCCGGTCCGCGAGCAGCACGCCGGCCGCGCTGGCGCCGAGCATGCCGACGCAGCGGTCGGTCAGCAGGCGCAGGAAGTCGATCAGGTCGAAGTCGGCGACCAGGTTGTCGGCCAGTTCGACGAATGTCTTGGCAAGGAGCTGATCATTCATCGTGTACACCCTCTGTCGAAGCTACTCCCGCCGGGGAGGGGCGGGAAGTGAGCACGTTCATTGGTCGGCTCCTGCGTCAGGGATCCTCGTCGGCCTGACCCGCGTCCGTGTCCGTGTCCGTGGCTGTGTCCGGGGGGAATTGGAGTCGGCGGGCGACCACGTCGGCGGCTACCTCGGCGAGCCGGCGTCCGTGGGCGTAGGCGTGGGCGCGCAGCCGGATGAATGCCTCCTCGATGCCGACGTCGAGCTGCACCGTGAGCATGCCGGTGGCCTGGTCGATCTCGGCCCGGTACCTGCCCAGGTCTTCGGAAGGCCCGTCCGGCGGGATCCCGACGGGTGGCGTATTCGACTCTTCGATCTGCACATCGAGCAGGACCAGGGTCGCGGTGTCGGCGAAAGCCATGGCATCGGCCAGCTCCTCCGCGGTCAGCTCGATGGGCAGGCTGGAGTAGAGGTCAAGGACTCCCGGACTGATCGCCCCGATCTGCAGGGGGAGCGCGAAGACCGCGCCCGCTCCGGCCTCCAGGGCCGCATCGGCGAATACGGGCCAGCGGCCCCGCACTTCACCGGCGCGCAGATCGGGTGTCAGAACGGCTGTGCCGAGGACGAAGGCGTCCACGCACGGCCCCTCACCGAGGGTGAGTTGCAATTCTTCCAGCTGCTCGCTGATGTCGTCGGTGCTGCACAAGGGGTGACTGGCTGCGGTCCGCGACATCGCGGACACCCCGGCCCCGCCGACCGGCAGGGCCGCCACGGCGGCGGTGCACACATCCACCACGCAGACCCGGGCACCACGCAGGGCCGCCTGCTCGGCCGCAAGCACGCGGATCCGTGCCGACCGGTTGCCGGTCATCGCTCCGGCCGCTGAGTCCGGGCATTGTGGGCGAGGCCGTCCGGAGTGGCCGCTGTTCGCTCCCCAAGGGCCAGGACCAGCGCCCGTGTCACTGCCGGGCCGGGCGGTCTGCGTACTTCTCCGATCTCTTGCCATCCCCAGGACTGGAAGGCGGCATACGTTGCGCGGTCGGCCTGATCCACCAGGGTCGCGCCGAGCGACGCCTGGTGGTCGGCGAGCAGTCGCTCCTGCAGTCGGCGGGCGAGGTCGCGGTCCTGCTCGTGCGGGTGGACCACGATCTCGGTGATGGCGAAGACATGCCCGGATGCGGTGAGCTGCTCGATGCTCTGCGGCAGCGTTCCGTCGAAGCCACGCCACCAGGAGCCGTCGCGCCGTACGGGGCATCCGAAGGCGCAGCCGGCCAGTGTGGTGGTCTCCGCGATCAGCATGGCGAACCCCGGCCTCCGGACGTCATCTGTGAGGCGGCGCAGAAAGGCCTGGCGGTTGCGGTACTCCTCGCCGGCGGCCGTGTCGGTGGACTCGACGTACAGGTCCGCCAGGTCCTCCTTCAAGCCCTCGGCCTGCCAGCGGTTGAGCCGGCGCAGGCGAATCGCGCTCATGGCGGACGACGCGTGATCTTCCCGCTCCCGCGGGCGTCTTCGCGAAGGGCGGGCCGTCACAGCACACCGCCCGTGGCGGCAGTGACGGCCGGAGCAGGCCCATGGGGGGCCGAGTGGAAAGGAGCAGACAGTTGGGCTGGAGTGATGGCGACGATGCCCTCCCGGCGAGGCGGTGGTCCTTGAAGGTCCGGAAGGCCGCGGAGCAGGAATCCGGAGCCGGTGAGTTCGACGAGCCGAGCCAGCGTCGGAGGCGGGTAGTGCAGTTGCAGGGCCCCACCCGCCGTCGTGGCGTGCTGCGACGCCTCGAGGAAGGCGTTGAGGCCGCTGCAGTCGCAGAAGGAGACGGGGGCCAGGTCGATGTCGACGGTGCGGATGCCGTCGCGCAGGCAGCGCTTCAACGTCTCGCGCACAAGCGGCGCCGTTTCCAGGTCGATCTCACCGGCCAGGGTGATCAGCGCCCGGCTCTCGCTGTCGTGCCGGTGGATGGTCAGTCGCGGTAGGGGCATGACGCCTCGGTTTCAGGGGGACCCGCCGGGCACAGTCAAGCGGCGGAGCCGGATTCCGGCTCCTCTTGGTGCGCTCCCGGTAGGGGCGTACTTTCGGCGGAGGCGGGCGAATGGCCGGTCCAACAGCCTGTGCACCAGGATCGGGACCCACCAGGGGATGCGCCGGGCGACCGGACTCAGGATCCGCTCCCCGCAGACATCTGTGCTGAGCAGCAACATGCCGCCGGGGTCTGGGACGTCTACACAGCAGAGTAGCCCTTGACCCGGGCCATGGACGGCTGGCAGCCAGCCATTCTCACTGACCGGGCGCTTCCCGACAGGCACCGGTGCCGCGTGTGCATATCTGCTGCACTGCACGGCACTTGGGCACAAATCGCGAAGTGCGGCGGCCGGTGATCCGGGCACGCGCGGCAGGGCCGAAGGGCAATCGGCTGCGGAGTCACGTTCGGAGCCGCCGACAGACGAGGGAAGGCATCGCTGCGCTCAGCGCCGGCGTCCGCTTTGCCGGGGGACCATCGGGGGCTTGGGGGCGACCGGTTGTGCGCGGTGACTCACTCCTACGACTCACTCCCCGCCCTCTCACTCCCGCGTTCTCACGACTCACTCCCGTGTGCGACGCCACGGCCGGAGCCGCCACAGTCCGCTCGTCGCGCTGCGTGCTGCGGCGGTCCGCCCTGAACCCTTGCCCGGCGGCCGGGCACGGCCGGAGGACAAGGTCGCGATGCGATCGTCGTGGCGCGTGGTGAAGAGCTGAATCGCCAGGACGCCCACGGCAATCATCGCCAGAAGCACGATCACCGTCGCGAAGATCTCCATGCCCCTCACATGCCTTCCGCCGGAGTCGCCACGTGGTCAATGACTGCCCCGGCGGGGGTACGAGAGGTCGGGCGGCGGGTGTCATGGCCGCCTTCGGAGTCCCAGACCGTCTCGCGGGTCGAGTCCCAGTCGGCCTCTGCCGCGATTCGGAAGAGCTCTGCCTCCTGTATCAGGCCGCTCGCGGTGAGACATTGCGATGGATCAGTGGCCGCGGCCATCAGCCGGGCGGCTGTGGCCGGGCCCGTCTCCGGCGGGATCACCAGCAGGTCCCAGCGGCCGGTGGTGTAGGAGAGCAGCAGCAGCTTGTGCGGGTCCTGCTCGGCCTTGAACCAGCCCACATGCACTACATGCCCGGCGACGGGCACTTTCCGTGGGATGACCGGCCAGAACGTGGGGTTCACCGTGACGCGGGTGATCCGCCCCCACAGCGGGTCAAGTAGTGCGGTGAGCGCGGGGAGTTCCGCCGTCAAGTCGCGGGAGCGTGGCCACCACGCACCGTCGATCAGAGCAGGAGCGGTGCCGGCCGGCGCCAGCATGAGTCGGAGGGGCAGCGAAGAGGTCCGGTCTTCGACCGCCGGTTTGTCCAACATGGTTGCGGTCATGACGCGGACCCTGCCCCGGGCCGGTTGAAACCGGCCCGGTGTCGTGAATCGCCGAAAACGACACCAGCGTGAAAGCTGGTGTACGAAGTGTCCTCGGTAAGTCCAGGGTACTCCTGGCCGGAGCCCGACGGACCGTAGCTGGGATACGGGCTGAAAACCTCTCAGCCCGTCGCCGCCGTCAGTAGATGGGACGCCGCCCGGCGCGCCTTCGCGTCGACGGCATCGTGATTGCGCCACTCGCGCATGTCGGCTGCCATGATCACGCTCTGCCAGGCCTCCTCGCGCAGGACCAGGTGGAGCAGTCCCGGGAAGCGGGCGTCGAACTCCTTGCGCCTCAACCGGTTGAGGCGTCTGGGGCCCTGGTCGCGCTGCTCGCCCAGACCGGCGGCGCCCAGCACCGACAAGTGGTGGCTGAGCGCCGACTTGCCGACGGGTACGTCGAAGCTGCCGCAGCCGCGCGTCCGGGGACAGCGCTCCGATGCCGGCCGATGCCGACCGACAGGGCGGGACCCCCGGTGCGCACCGGCCGGATTTCGGACAGTCCAGCATTCGCATGCGCCTCGGCAGTTTCAGCGGGCGATCGTCGGTGACCCGTAAGGGAACCGACAATCATCTGCGAATGGAGGAGGAACTCCCGTGGAGAACGAGAACTGGCGTCATGAAGCGGCATGCCTCGACGAAGACCCCGACCTGTTCTTCCCCGTCGGCAACACCGGCCCGGCTCTGCTTCAGGTCGCCGAGGCCAAGTCCGTCTGCCGCCGGTGCCCGGTCCAGGAGTCGTGCCTGGAGTGGGCCATGGCGCACGGCCAGGACTCCGGTGTGTGGGGCGGACTCGGCGAGGACGAGCGCCGGGCGCTCAAGCGCCGGACGGCCCGGCGGCGGTCCCAGGTGCGGAGCGCCGGCTAGCCGTGGTGGCGGAGACGTCGGGAGCCGCGTGCACGCTCACGGCGACCTGGCGGTTGGCCTGTTTGCCCAAGGCTCCGCAGTACGTCGGGGCGACGCCGACCGGCATACGGCCGTCCTTGGGAAACGACACATCGACCACCCAGGCACCCGGACCGATCAACGGCCCCCTCCGCTCGGGGATCCGCCGCGGCGACACACCAGTCACGAACTCCGCCAACTCGCGCCGCATACCCTCTACTTGGCGTAGATCCACAGGTCCAACATGCTCCCTGAGGAAGTCGTCGGGAAGACCTGACGGAGTCCTGCCTAGGTGGTGAGCAGGCGGTCGAAGAAGGACCGGTACTGCCGCAGGGCGATGCGTAGATCCTCGGTGGCGACCTCATTCCCCTGGTGCCATTGCCCTTCGAGCCTCTCTTTGTGGTCGGCGAAGGTCGAAGCAAGCAGCTGCATGACCTCGGCAACCAGCCCGTCTGCTGCCCGCACGGACTCCTGAGGGTCATCGACGAAGCCCTGCTGGATCTGGCTCCACCGCGAACGCAGCTCTTCCGCCTCCCGGGACCCGAGGAGTGGAACAGCTGCGTCCTCCTGCCCCGATCCGGCGGGCTCATGGGCGGCGGGCCGCTGGTCACCGGGCGCGTCCGTGATTCTGCTTCTCGGCTCCGCGCGGCCGGGCTCGGAGACCGGCATCGGGTCGTCCAGGGGCGGTGGCTCCGCAGGCTCTGTCTGGGGCCGGGCTATGTCCTCAGTGGAAAGCCTCTCCTCGCCGGGTGCGACACGGTCCTCGCGCCCGAATCCGCCTTCTCCCTGCATGTCGCTTCCACCTCCATGGACTGGTAAGTGACGGGATGTTGTAATGCTCGCCGGTCATCGGCGTCCTTCATCCGATGAAGTGGTGTCGTCCTTCAGTAGTTCCTCGAACAGTGCCCGGTAGTGGACCATCGCGCTCCGCAGTTCTTCTGTGGAGGTGTCTCTGCTGCCGGTGCGCAGGTTGATCTCGTGGGCCGCGCGGTAGTGCTCCAGCGTGCGGGCATGGTCGACAGACAGGTCGCGCGATTGCTGCTCGTACCCTTCGGTCGGGTAGCCGCGCTCGCTCATCAGGGTGGTGACAAGCCGGTCCGCCTCGCCCACGGCTTGGTCGGGGCTGTCCACGAAGTGCTCCTGCACGCTGGCCCAGTCCCGCGCGTACCGGTCCCGGACGGTCGACGGCAGCGCCCGGATTTCCAGATTCTCGTGGCGCTTCTCTCGTGCGGTCAGATCACGCTCGGCCGCTCGACGGCTGTCCTTCGCTTCGACGGTGCGTTCATATTCCGGCCCGAAGCGCTCCTGAAGTCGTCGACGCTGCGCCATGCTCCGCACGGCCAGCGCCACCAGGACCACAACGATCACGGCAACCACGATGATGACGATCGTCCACGTCGTGTCCATCGCATCCTCCACTGGGCAGCCGAGGGCAGGTTCCGAGTGCAGTGACCGAAGCGTCGCGGCCACCCTCGGGGTGCGGGTAGCTCGAATTTTAACAATCGGAACTAATCATGACAATTGTAGGGGAATAGGCTGAATCGCTCCTCCGGATGCCGGCGCTACTCCCGTCCGGCCCGACAGGGTGCGATCAACAAGGGTGACGGGTGGGTTGCTAGGGTCGCCTGCGCCTGTCTGTCCATCACCCCGTCGGAGGTAGCACCACCCGTGTCCGCAACTCCGCCCCTGCATGAGCCGATCGCGTTGGTTACGGACGCGCCCCGCAAGCGCAACCGTCTGGTCCTGCTGGGGCTGGTTGTCGTCCTCGCGGGGTTGGTGGCGTTTTCCGTCTTCGGTCCGCACGACTCGAAGGACGACGCCGGGACACTGAAGGCGGGCGACTGCTTCCAGAACACCGGGACCACAGAGACCCCGGAGGTCAAGAAGCTCGGCTGCACGGATGCCCACGCCGACTACACCGTGCTCAAGACCGTCAAGGACGCGGTCTCCGGCACTCTCGCGTGCTCGGACGTCACCGGCGCGACAGGTTCCCTCACCCAGGTCGGCGCCGAGTCATTCGTGGTGTGCTTCAAGGAGAGCAAGTAGAACAACGCGCAGGAGTCAGGCCGTTCGATCCGCAGCGCGTATCCGGGCGAGTGACGTCCACGTAGTCCCGGGGCGGCCCGGCGGCCCGGCGGCCACAAGCCCGCCGGGCCGCCCCTGCTGTCAGCCCGCGGCGGCGGACTTCCGCCGGGGCCGGCGCGCTGCGGGGGGTTCGGCGTCCTTACGGCCTTCCGCCCACAGGGAGCGCACATGGCCCAGGTGCCGAGTCATGCAGGCCTCGGCGGCCTTTGCGTCACCGGTCAGCATCAGATCGAGGAGCTCCAGGTGCTCCTCGGCGGACGGCAGCAGCTGGTCGCGCTCGTCCAGGGCCGTCAGTCCGTAGAGACGGGAACGCTTGCGCAGATCGCCGACCGTCTCGACGAGACGCTCGTTGCCCGTGAGACCGAGCAGGCTGAGATGGAACTGGCGGTCGGCCTCCAGGTAGCCGATGAGGTCGTGCTCGCGGGCGGCGCGGACGATCTCGTCGGCCACCGGCCGCAGCGCTTCCAGGTCCTTGCGGGAGGCGCTGCGGGTGATCCGGCCGACCATCGGCACCTCGATCAGGGTGCGGATCTCGGTGTACTGGTCGAGGTCGCGCTCATTGACCTCGGTGACCCGGAACCCCTTGTTGCGTACAGGCTCGACGAGGCCTTCGCGGGCCAGGTCGAGCATCGCCTCGCGCACCGGGGTGGCGGAGACGCCGAAGTCCTCCGCGAGCCCCGGCGCCGAGTAGACCTCGCCCGGGCGGAGTTCACCGGAAATGAGCGCGGCTCGCAGGGCGTGGGCCACCTGGTCGCGCAGCCGTTCCCGGGTCGTGATGAGGTTGCGCTGCTTCAGGTGCCCCATGGTGTTCCTTCCGTACTGCCGCGGATCACCAGGGTACAATGTCACGTTGCTTTCGCAGGTGCGAGGGTGTGGACGCGAGGACGTAGGTGCGGCCGGGGGAGTGGAACTCCAGGGTCGCGCGGTGCTGTTCGCGCGGTCCCACGGCCGGAGGACTGCGCACCGCGAAGGGCACATGGAAGTCGACGCCGGCGGACGCGGCATTGATCCGGCAGGGCGGCGGTGGTCACAGCAGGAAGCCTCCGGGGAACGGGTCGTCCGGGTCGAGGAAGTACTGGGCGGTGCCGGTGATCCAGGCGCGCCCGGTGATCGTGGGCACCACGGCGGGCAGCCCGCCCACGGTCGTCTCCTCGATCAGTCGGCCGGTGAACTCGGTCCCGATGAAGGACTCGTTGACGAAGTCGCGGTGCAGCGGCAGCCGGCCGCGGGCGTGCAGCTGCGCCATCCGGGCGGACGTGCCGGTCCCGCAGGGGGAGCGGTCGAACCAGCCCGGGTGGATGGCCATGGCATGCCGGGACCGGTGCGCGTCCGAGCCGGGTGCGGCGAGATATACGTGCTTGACCCCGCCGATCTCCGGCTGCTCCGGGTGGACCGGCCGGTCGGCGGTGTTGATGGCCTCCATGATCGCCAGTCCGGCGGCCAGCAGATCGTCCTTGCGGGCCCGGTCGAAGGGCAGTCCCAGCGCGTCGAGTTCGACGAAGGCGTAGAAGTTGCCGCCGAAGGCGAGGTCGTACGTCACTTTCCCGTACCCCGGCACATCCACCGCGCGGTCCAGGCCGACACAGAAGGCGGGCACATTGGTGAGGGTGACGGAATTTG
The DNA here is from genome assembly GCF_042736455.1 of Streptomyces sp. NPDC060064. Classification (NCBI taxonomy): domain Bacteria; kingdom Bacillati; phylum Actinomycetota; class Actinomycetes; order Kitasatosporales; family Streptomycetaceae; genus Streptomyces; species Streptomyces sp. NPDC060064. Next base: position 50,574 of record NZ_JBHWWF010000037.1, on the reverse strand, counting down.
CCGAGCCGTCCTCGACGTGTACGTCCACGGAGACCAGACCGGCCGGGGTGTCCAGGCGGACCCGGGTGACCGGCTCGGTCACGGGCACCATGCCGGTCTCCACCAGAACGGTGGCGACGCCGATGGTGCCGTGTCCGCACATCGGCAGCAGTCCGGAGACCTCGATATAGAGGACTCCGTAGTCGGCGTCGGGACGCGTGGGCGGCTGAAGGATCGCCCCGCTCATCGAAGCGTGGCCGCGGGGCTCGTACATCAGTAGCGTGCGGATGTGGTCCAGGTGCTCGATGAAGTGGAGGCGCCGCTCGGCCATGGTGGCGCCGGGGATGACGCCGACGCCGCCTGTGATGACACGGGTCGGCATGCCCTCTGTGTGCGAGTCGACGGCATGGAAGACATTGCGAGTACGCATGCGTGGGCCCCTGTGGTCAGTGATGGCCGTCGGCGACGGCCTTGTCGGTGGCGGCCCGCACAGCGGCCTCGACGGCGCCGGTGAGCGCGAAGCGTGGCGGGCGGACCGGGCCGCCGCGGCGCCCGGCGATGTCCATGGACAACTTGATGGCCTGGACGAACTCGGCCTTGGAGTCCCAGCGCAGCAGTGAGTGCAGGTACTTGTAGAGGGGCAGCGCGGTGTCCAGGTCGCCTGCGACGGCGGCGTGGTAGAGCTCTGTGCAGGTGGTCGGGAAGGCGTTCGGGTAGCCGGCGATCCAGCCGACGGCTCCGGCGACGGCGAGCTCCAGCAGGACGTCGTCGGCGCCGACCAACAGGTCGAGGTCCGGGGAGAGTTCGGCGATCTGGTATGCGCGGCGGACATCGCCGCTGAACTCCTTCACGGCGACGATGCTGCCGTCGCTGTGCAGTCGGGCGAGCAGCTCGGGGGTGAGGTCGACCCTTGTGTCGTGGGGGTTGTTGTACGCGACGACGGGCAGTCCGCTCCGGGCGACCTCCGCGTAGTGGGCGCGTACGGCACGGTCGTCGGCGCGGTATGCGTTGGGCGGCAGCAGCAGGACCGAGCCGGCGCCGGCCTCGGCCGCCTGGTCGGCCCAGCGGCGGGCCTCGGCGCTGCCGTAGCCGGCGACGCCGGGCATGACCCGGGCTCCGTCACCGGAGGCATCCACGGCGACGCGGACGACGCGGGCCCGCTCGTCGTCGGTGAGCGTCTGGTATTCGCCGAGGGATCCGTTGGGGACGACGCCGTCGCAGCCGCTCGCGATGAGCCATGCGACATGCTCGGCGTACGCGTCGAAGTCGACGGAGAGGTCGTCACGCAGCGGGAGGGCGGTGGCGACCATGATGCCGCGCCACGGGTGGGCGCTGCTCCAGGAGTGGGAGGTCATGAAGGATCCCCTTCGATGAGGTGTGACATTTTATTAACACTCCTACGGGGTGTGCAAGGGTTCGCAGAGTTGGTTCAGCGGCGGGGTCGACCCCGGTCGGTACACCGAGCGGGACCGGAGTGGCGAGCGGCCGGCGTTCGGGGGACTCGGTTCCGCCTGCGGGGCAGGCCACGGCCTCGCCGCACATACGGCCCTGGCATCAGCCCATGCCCGCGCGTCATGAGCTTGACGCTGCGCGAGCCGCGGCCCCGAGGCCGTCCACAGCTGCACGGATCCGGCCCGCAGTGACCTCCTCGCAGCGGCAGACGTCGGTGTCGCCGGTGAGCCGGCCGGCCCACCCCGGACCGGGAGCGTGGGCGGCGCCGACCGCGTCGGCGAAGGCGCGCATCCCGGCCCGGCGGCGGCGCAGCGTCTCGGTGACGGCTGGTGTGCCGCACAGCTGGGGGCGATTGCCGGGGCCGCCGGCTCTGTGCGGAAGGCACAGGCCGCGCCGACCACTCCGGCCCCGATGACGACGTCCGGGGATTTTCCTGTGGACACCGAGTAATATGTCACATGGTATTGACCCTGCCAAGGTGCTGCGAAGATCGGCCGGACGCCCGCCATGGGGCGGAGGTCAGCCCTCCAGAAGCGCACCCATCCAGGACTCGATCCCTTCGGGTGTCCGCGGCAGCGCGCCGGACATCAGCCGTGCGCCGTCCTCGGTGATCACCAGGTCGTCCTCGATCCGTACTCCGATGCCGCGCAGCTCCGCCGGCAGTGTCTCGTCGTCCGGCTGGAAGTACAGGCCCGGCTCCACGGTGAGCACGTTGCCCTCCTCCAGTACACCGTCCAGATAGGTGTCGACGCGGGCCTGCGCGCAGTCGTGGACGTCGAGTCCGAGCATGTGGCCGCTGCTGCAGAGGGTGTAGCGCCGGTGCAGATCGCCCTCCGGGCTCTTCAGAATTCCCCACTCGGCCAGTCCCTCGGCGATCACCCGCATGCCCGCCCGGTGGAAGTCCCGGAAGCTCGCTCCGGGCCTGAGTGCGGCCATTCCCGCTTCCTGGGCCGCCAGCACCAGCTCGTACACCTGCAGCTGGAGGAACGAGAAGCGCCCGGACAGCGGAAGGGTGCGGGTGATGTCGGCGGTGTAGAGGGAGCCGGTCTCCACGCCCGCATCGAGCAGCAGTAGCTTCTGCGGGTCCAGCGCGCCGTCGTTGCGTATCCAGTGAAGTACGCAGGCGTGCGCGCCGGATGCCGCGATGGTGTCGTAACCCGTGCCGTTTCCCTCGGCTCGGGCGCGCAGCCCGAAGACCCCCTCGATCCAGCGCTCACCGCGCGGATGCGAGAGCGCACGCGGCAGTGCCCTGACAACGTCCTCGAAACCGGACGCGGTGTGGTCGACTGCCAGCTGAAGCTGGTCCACTTCCCAGACATCCTTGATCAGCCGCAATTCGCTCAGCACGGAGGCGAGTTCGGCGTCGCGTGACGCGTCCCGGCCGGGAGGCAGCTTTCCCCACACGTCCAGGTGCGCGCAGGGTATGCCGGTCATCCGCTCCACCTCGCCGAGGTCGGGGCGCCGGCCGACCCAGAACTCGCCGTAGCGGCGGTCCCGGTAGAACTCCTCGCTGTCGTCGCGCGGGGAGCGGGGCAGTACGTAGAGCACGGCGTCGTGGCCGTTCGGCCCCGACGGCTCCAGCGCCAGCACATGCCCCGCCTGGTCCTCCCCGGTCAGTCCGGTCAGCCAGGCATACGCGCTGTGCGGGCGGAACCGGTAGTCGCAGTCGTTGGAACGGACCCTGAGCTCACCCGCGGGGATCATCAGTCGTTCGCCGGGGAAGCGGGCGGACAGCCGGGCGCGGCGGGAGGGGGTGAACCGGGCGGCGGGCAGAAGGAGCTCGCCGGGCAGCGGGCTGGCGGCCCAGTCGCGGGCCATGGCGGCCTGGAACTCGGCGGAAGGCGTCAGATCGTGACTTCCGGTGCGGAGCGCCTGTTCGGTCATCGGATTCGTCTCCCTGGGACAAGGTTCCGGCGAAGTGGAGTGTGCACAGGGGTTGTCAGTGCAATTTCACATTACTACGTTACACGTCACATGGCGGCAGCGCCTCTCTCGCTTCAACTGCCGCCTGTGACACGGAACTTCATCCCCAAACCCCCCTCAGGAGACATCGGTGTCTCGAAACAGATACGCCCCCAGACCCCTGCTGGCCGCGGTGATAACGGCCGCAGCGCTGCTGGCCCCCCTCGCACCGCTCGGCCAGGCCTCGGCGGCGCCCGTCCAGCCGAAGCGGGCAGCCGCTCCCGCCGGGGCTGTCGAACGCCACAACCAGCAGGACGAGGTGGAACGCCTCGCCACGGCACCCACCTTCACGACCCGTACCGCGCCCGCGCCGGGCGGGCTGCCGGAGGGCCGTGTCCCCGGCGCCCGTACGGCAGGCACGCCAAAGAAGGCGGCCGGCGCTCTCGCAGTTCCCTGCACACTGGACGGCATCACCCGTCTGAGCCCGGAGCAGTTCGCGGACTTCCTCGCCGATCCGGCCGTCACCGCCGACGGCTGTCTGCGCAACCTCATCTGGACCTGGGACGCCCGCCTCGCCCCCGTCATGTCCGATGCCCACGTCCAGGCCGTCTCCCGACGGATATCCACGCTCTCCCCGGCCCATGACGGGAAGAACGGCAGTCATCTCCTGGAGATGTTCACCTACCTCCACGCCGTGGTCTACCACGACTTCTCACGCGGCGAGATCGACGTCACCGACGCCCCGACCACCGAGGCCATGCGCCGCGCCATCAACGCCTTCGGGACGGCGGCCCGCTCCTTCACCGTGACACGCACCAATGCCGAGACCCTGCGCGAAGGTCTCTACGCGGGCAGCGGCCCGGGGCTGCGCCACTCCCAGATCGGTCTGATCCAGAAGGTGCTGGCCACCCTGGACCAGTACCACACCACCACCTACAAGGACCCGGCGTGGGGCGGCGCCGCGCTCGCCGGGCTCTCCGTCAACTACCTGGGCATCTACCCGGGCAACAACGACACCTCCTTCCGCACGCTGGTCACCCGGAACACGACCTACCGCAACGCCTTCAAGAAGTTCGCCGGATACACCCATCTCAAGGGCACGGCGAACGAGTGGGTGGTGCGGGACGCGCTCGGCGAGTACGGCCGCTTCGGCCAGATCGAGGCACTGAAGACCGAGACCGTCTCAGGCCTGGGCGGGCTGCTGCCGGTCACCACGCGGAACTTCGGCGAGGGCAGCCAGCCCTGGGCCAAGGTGGCGGGCTGGCTCAACTTCTACGAGGCATGCAAGCCGTACGGGGTGTGCAAGGACGACATCGAGCGCCGCATCTTCCCGTACACCTACAGCTACGACAACGGCGCCATAAAGGTCCGCACCGCCCTGGCCCGGGCCACCGTCGATCAGCTCTACTACGCGAGCAAGCAGGTCAAGGCGCAGTTCCACCGCGTCCTCGGCACCGACGCGCCGCTCGCCGGTGACACCAACACCTCGCTGAACATCGTGCTCTACGCCTCGCGCGCCGACTACGAGACGTACCACCCGCTGCTCACCGGGATGGGCACCAACAACGGCGGCGTCTACATCGAGCGCGGCGCGACCTTCTACACCTACCAGCGGCGCGTTCCGCAGGACTCCTCGCTCACCCTGGAGGAGCTCTTCCGGCACGAGTACACGCACTACCTCAACGGCCGCTGGGCTGTGCCCGGTTACTTCGGTGAGGGACCGTGGTACCAGGACGACCGCACGACCGCGATGGACGAAGGCACGGCCGAGTTCTTCGACGGCGGCACCCGCGACGACGGCATCGCCGTGCGCAAGTCACTGGTGCAGGGCGTCATCGAGGACACAGCGGGCGGCGGACCGCGCATGACCGTGCAGCAGTTGCTGCACGCCACCTACGACGGGGACGGCTTCCGCTTCTACGACTACGCGGGCACCTTCTTCGAGTTCCTGTGGACCGAGCGGCCCTCGCTGATCCGCGAGATGTACGGGTACCTGCGCGCCGACGACCCTGCCGGCTTCGACGCCTGGCGGAACCGCCTGGGCGGGGACGCGGCGGTGCAGCGCGCGTACGACAGCTTCCTGGACCTACAGATCGCCCAGGTGGACAAGCTCTTCGTGCCGAACACCACGTTCAATCCGAACGACCGGCTGAGGGACTCCTCGGCGGAAGCCGTCCGCGCTTCCTTCGCGACCGCCACCCAGCTCAGTCCCACCTGCGCGACCGCACCGGATCCGACGACGCCCCGCTTCGTCTGCACCGGCCGGATCACCGCGAGCCTCACCGACGCCTCGAGCCCCGACCGCATCTTCAAGGACATGTCCGAGACGGTCGACTACTTCATCCTGGATCGGACTCGCCCCGCGTCCACCAACCTGGCCGATATGAACTGCCACTTCGGCAAGGTCGACCTCTGGACGGACGGCCGCGCCGGCACTGCCGACTACACCTGCGACGGCCCGCTGCGCAGCTGACGGAATGAGCCCCTGGGCCGTACGGCGCGTGGCGCAACCGCCGTACGACCCAGGAGGTCAACCGCCCAAGGCCGCAGAGACGAGGGAACGTGCCTCCTCCTGCACACGGGTCAGGTGTTCGGGTCCGAGGAAGGACTCGGCGTACACCTTGTAGACGTCCTCCGTGCCCGAAGGGCGTGCGGCGAACCAGGCGTTGTCCGTCGTGACTTTGATACCTCCGATGGGAGCCCCATTTCCCGGAGCGTGCGTGAGCACCGAGGTGATCGGCTCCCCGGCGAGGGAGTCGGCTGTCACCTGGTCGGCGGAGAGGCGGCTCAGCACAGCCTTCTCCTCCCGGGTTGCGGGAGCATCGACGCGGGCGTAGGCAGGCTCGCCGAACCGGGCCGTGAGCGACGCGTAGTGCTCGCTCGGTGTCTGCCCCGTCACCGCCAGAATCTCGGACGCGAGCAGCGCCAGCAGGATGCCGTCCTTGTCGGTGGTCCACACCGAGCCGTCGCGGCGCAGGAAGGAGGCACCGGCGGATTCCTCACCGCCGAAGCCCAGGGTGCCCTCGGCCAGCCCGTCCACGAACCACTTGAATCCCACGGGTACTTCGACCAGCTCGCGGCCGAGGTCGGCGGCCACCCGGTCGATCATGCCGGACGACACCAGCGTCTTGCCGACGCCGGCACCGGCCGGCCACTGCTCGCGGTGGCTGAAGAGATAGTCGATCGCGGTGGCGAGGTAGTGATTGGGATTCATGAGTCCGCCGTCCGGCGTGACGATGCCGTGCCGATCGGCGTCCGCGTCGTTGCCGGTGGTGATCTGGAAGCGGTCGCGGCCCTCGATCAGTGACGCCATCGCGTACGGGGAGGAGCAGTCCATCCGGATCTTGCCGTCCCAGTCGAGGGTCATGAACCGCCACGTCGGATCGGTGTGCGGGTTGAGCACCGTCAGGTCGAGACGGTGCTCCTCGGCGATGCGGCCCCAGTACGCGACCGACGCACCTCCCAGGGGGTCGGCACCGATCCGCACGCCCGCGGCGCGCACGGCGTCCAGATCGAGTACCGACGGCAGGTCCCGCACGTAGGAGCCGAGAAAGTCGTACCGCCCGGTGGTCGACGCGGCCAGCGCGCGGGCGTAGGGCAGCCTGCGCACATCCTTCAGATCTCCCTCGATGATCTGGTTGGCGCGCTCCTGGATCCAACCGGTTGCCTCGGAGCCGGCCGGCCCTCCGCTCGGCGGGTTGTATTTGAACCCGCCGTCCGCCGGCGGGTTGTGCGAGGGGGTGACCACCACACCGTCGGCCGGCCCGGAGGCACGCTTGCGGTTGTGGGTAAGGATCGCGTGCGACACGGCCGGAGTGGGGGTGTAACCGTCTTCGGTATCGATCAGTACGGTCACTCCATTGGCCGCGAAGACCTCGATGGCGGTCACGAGGGCCGGTTCCGACAGCGCATGGCTGTCCGCGCCGAGGAACAGAGGCCCGTCGGTGCCCTGACGGGCCCGGTACTCGACGATCGCCTGGCTCGTCGCGGCGATGTGATCCTCGTTGAAAGCAGTGGCGAGGGAGGACCCGCGGTGCCCCGACGTGCCGAAGGCGACGCGCTGGGAGGGGTCGGCGGGATCGGGGTGCAACGCGTAATAGGCGGTCACCAGCCGGGCGACATCGACGAGATCCTCAGGCCGCGCCGGCTGTCCCGCGCGTTCGTTCAGCATCAGTCCACTCCTCCTCCGCGACCGGTGTCTCGGCCCCAGGCAATGATCGCGCCTCAATGGCGTTTCATGCGACCGCGCCTCGGACGGATAGGACAGTGGGGAATGCGCCGCGCGAGGGGCTCTTACGCCCCGACAGAGCTCACGCCCAGTACCGGGGCCGCAGGGCGGCGGGCCTGCACGACACGGAACCGGCCGGTGACGAAGGAGGGGTCCGCGAGGGAGGTGTGAGCGCCCGCGGGCGCGCCCGCGTCGCAGAAGTCGCCGTACACCGCCGACTGGTCCATGAAGACATTACCGGCGAGGTTCTCCGACAGATGTACTCCGGCGTCGAGCGATGCCGCCTCGGCGGCCCCCAGGACCAGCGGGTCCGTCGAGTGGACCGTGGCGTACTGGCCGCCGTGTCCGCGCGCGGTGCGGCGGAAGATGTCCAGGCTCTGCGAGGTCGATTTGGTGGCGATCACGAAGGAGACGGGCCCGGCCCATTCGCGGGAGTACACCTGCTCGTCGTGTGCCTCCAGCCGGACGATCAGCGGGGTACGGATGTCCGCCGCCGGATGGTCGGGGTGTGCGACCGGCAGGGACGCGTGCACCACCACCCCGCATTCGGCCGCATGCGTGAGGGAGCTGCGGATGCGGTCGCTGCCGATTGCCCCGAGGATCCCTGCCGCACGCCTCGGATCCGCCAGGAGCCGCTTCACGGCGCGGCCCAGATCGACGCTGAACCGCCCTATGGGCTTGTGGCCTTCGTTGGTGGTGATCCCGCCGGAAGGCACCAGGATGTTCTGCGGCGCGGTGCAGCTCTGGCCGCTGCACAGTGACAGGGACAGCGCCAGTTCGCGCAGCATTCTGCGGTAGTCGTCGGTGGAGTCCACCAGCACCGTGTTGGCCCCGACCGGTGTGGCGTATACGCCGGCTTGACGGGCGTTGCGCCGCAGCCAGTCGCCGAACCGGGCCGAGCCGGTGAAGTCGATGAGTCGGACCGCGGGGTCGGTCGCGAGCCGGGACGCAAGTTTCTCACCGGGCCTTTCCGCCATCAGTGTCACCACGTTGGGATCGTGCCCCGCCTTCGCCAGTACGTCCCTGGCGACCTGTACGGTCAGCGCGAGCGGCAGGACCGCGCGGGGGTGGGGCTTGACGATCACCGGATTCCCGGTCACCAGGCTTGCGAAGAGGCCCGGGTAGCCGTTCCAAGTGGGGAAGTCCGGGCAGCCGATGAGCAACGAGACGCCGCGCGGGACGACAGTGCACGTGCCGTCCATCTGCATGGGTCCGCCCAACTTGCCGGGATGCTCCCAGGACAGGGCGGCGGGTCTGCGCACCGACTCGGCCAGCGCATGGGCCACCGCCTCGAGTCCCCGGTCCTGCGCGTGCGGACCGCCCGACCGGTGGGCCGTGGTGTACGCCTGCCCAGTGGTGTGATGCAGCGCGTGCGCGATCTCATGGCTACGGTCATGGAGTCGGCAGAGCATCTCCACCGCGAGCCCGGCCCGGCGCCGCGGTCCCGCCGCACGCCAGCCCGCCGTCGCCCGCACCGCCGCCTCAACCAACTCACTGGGTTCGGAACGGAGATAGCGCACGCCCAGGCTGAAGCCGTACGGAGACGACTCGGTCCCCACCCGTTCACGGGCACCGGGCTGCCCCAGGCTGAAGTCCTTGCCGAGCATCGACCGGAACACCGCTCCCGCACTGTGCGCCGCCCCTCTGCGACGGTCGACAGCACCGGCCGGCCCCTCGGTGAACGGAGCGAACGTCGCCCCGCTCACGGCAGCCTGCATCGCCTGTTCCAGCAGGCTGCCCTCGTTGAAGGAGCCGGTACGCATCAGAGGTCAGCCTTTCCGGGGATCCGACTGCTCCGCCGCCGCACGGGACGCCCGCTCGCGCCAGCGCAGGTACTCCGCTTCCGCGTCGCCCGTGTACGACCACGGCGCCCGGGTGGCCCGTCCCTTGAGCAGATCGAAGACCGTCGCGGCCTCGACGAGAAGTCCGGCGTGCGCGAGACCGTGAGCGAGATGGTTGAGATCGGCGACGTCCTGCGCCCCCTCGATGGGGGATCGGACCGCTATCCAGCGTTCCATGGTCTCCAGCAGGTCCCAGCGCTCCCCGGCCCAGTAGCCGACCATGGTGTGCGGCCTGGCCCCTTCGGCGGTGCGGTGCCGGAACTCCTCCGCGCGAGCGATCTGCGGCATGACCAGCAACGGGGAGCCGGCCGGTGCGTAGACCGCGCAGTCACGGGCGAAGGCGTAGGCCTGGCCGTGCGAGCCGTGCCAGCGCGCCGACATGTAGCGCAGAGCCTGATGGTGCGCCTCGCGGTGGTACCGGTCGCGGGCCAGGAGTTCCGGCCACCACCGGTTCATCGAGTGGGTCCCGCTGCCGTACAGCCGGCCCAGCGTGATCAGCGATACCCAGGGATGGGGGTCCTCAGGGAAGGCCTCGGAGGCGTTGAGACAGATGTGGGCCGTGCGGTCCAGGCTGTCGGGGCCGGGCAGGGTTCCCGTACGGGCGGCTGCGAAAAGCCGCATCACCTCGGTGTCCGCCCGCAGTACGACGGCGTCCGCGCTGTTCGGCTGGGCGGTCTGCCAGGCTTCCACGATCCGTTTGTCGGCGGCGGTGTGGGCGAGCAGCCGGATGCGATGGCTGCGGCGGTCCCAGTCCTTGTGGGGGCCGGTGGCCAGCAGATCGTGTGCGCCTTCCCAGCGGCCCATGACCATGTCCTCGCATGCGGCGGACAGCGCTTTGTCGCCGAAGGTCTGGTCGTAGTGAGGTGCCGCGGAGCGTCTTCGGTTCCAGGCCGGGGCCATGGCAGGCGTCCTTTGAATGAGAAGGCGGAACTGGAGTCAGAAGTCGGTGAGGAGCTCGTCCTGGTTCCTGGTCAGGTTGACGGCGTGCGTCTCGTCGGAGTCCGCGCCGCCGAAGGAATCGTCCATGGCGCGCGCCCGGTCGGCGTCGAGGCGCCCGGGCTCGAAGTACGGCCGCTGCCGGAGCCATGCCGTGAGCATCGGCGCGAGTCCCAGGGCGAGCGTGCCGAACCCGATGATCAGCGCCGACGTGCTCAGGGAGGCAACGGACTCGATCATGATCCACAGCATGAACAACGCGCCGGCCAGCGGCCAAAGTCCCATGAGGAGGAAGTTGGACGCGGAGGTGCGCAACAGTTTGCGGTGGACGACGACGGCGCTCAGTCCGGCGAGGCTGTAGTAGAAGGTGACCTGCAGACCCACGCCACTGACCGCGTCCGAGAGCAGCGACTCGCCGGGCTTCAGCCGGGCGGCCTCGACGATGGCGAGCGTGCTTGCGGCCACCGCGATGGTGGCGGTGGCCACCCACGGCGTATGCCGCTTGGCATGGATACGGCCCAGGACGGGGAGAAGCGTCCTGTCCCGGCCCATGGCGAACAGGGTGCGGCTGGCCTGGATGAGGGCGGTCTCCAGCATGGCGACCGTCGACAGCAGCAGCGCGAGCACCAGCAGCGTGCCGCCCACACCCGGCCAGACCTGCTGACCGAGCGCGATCAGAATGCCTTCCGGGGCGCTCGACACGGCGGTCGGCGTCATGAGGACATTGACCGCGACGGCTATCAGCGCGAACAGCAGGAACGCCAGGACCACACCGATGACCCCGCCGAACCCCGAACCACGCGAGCCGCGCCGGGTCTCCTCACCCAGATTGCTGGTCACGTCCCACCCCCAGTACGCGAAGGTGGCGATCAGCGCGCCCGTCACGAAGGACTCCTGTCCCTCGAAGTGACTGAAGCCGAACCAGGAGGGGGAGAACTCCGCCCCGCTCCCGTCGGACAGCAGCGCAGCCACCGCGAAGCCGATCAGCAGGAACAGCTGTACGGCGGTGATGACGGCCAGCGCGCGGGCTCCGATCCGGGCTCCGTACGCCACCACCCCTGCCATCAGGAGGAACCAGCCGGAGCCGACGACCGCGGCCAGCACCGGGTCACCGACCAGGCTCGGCGCGACGAGTGAGAGCGTCGCATTGCCGGCGGGCACGGTGCTGGACGCCATGAAGACGGTGCAGGCGACCACGAGCGACCAGCCGCACAGGAACCCGAGGAAGGGGTGCAACGACCGGGCGACCCAGCTGTATGCGGCCCCCGCGTTGGGGTCCACGCGGCCAAGTTGCCGGTAGGCCAGGGCGATGCCGATCACCGGTATCGCGCAGTAGAGCAGAGCGGCGGGGCTTGCCACACCGACGGCGGCGATCAGCGCGGGAATCGTTCCGGCGACCGTGTAGGCCGGACCACAGCCCGCGACGGCCATGACCACCATGTCGTACGTGCTGAGGGCATCCGCCCGCAGACCGCCACCGATGCCGGATCTCATGCTCAACGGACGTGCCTTTCAAGTGAAACCACAACGGCGCATCCGGCGGTGCTCCCCCATGGGACAGCAGGCCCGCCAGGGGCTGACGAAGAGGTCAGGGTGTGTCGTTTCAGCGACCCATGGGTCCACGGGCAGCCAGATATGCGGCTGACCGGCGTGGACTCGGCAGATCCTGCCGAAATGAATGTGAATTTGCAAGAGTTCGAGCAGCAGAATATCCACATTCATGCGATGCGGCCGCACGCGGCTCTGCGAGCACGCCATCCGGCCGGAGCCGGACCCGTCCTTCTACGGCATGGCCCACGCTGCCGGCCCCGCCGTTCTCCGGCCGACTGGTACCGCGCCGGGCGCGACAGGAAGCGACCGGTCTTAACGGTCATAATGAAGGAGCACGAGACGGTGGCTGCCCCTGTCGCCCCCTGCCCCGCAGCACCCCGCTCGCGCGACGCCTCGAAGTAAGGCGGTGACGCGTACGTGTCTGTGCCCCGCCATGACGATGCTCCGTCCCCAAGGCGGTACGGAGAAACGGTATTCAGGCCCGAGCAGAGCGGCGAGGCCGAGCGCATCGACCTTGGCGGACTCGCCTATGACGCCACCACCCTGGCCCGGCTGACAGAGCTGGGAGTCGGCCCGGGCTGGCACTGCCTGGACGTGGGAGCGGGCACCGGCACCGTCGCAAGGCAGTTGCTGCGCCGGGCCGGGGTCGCCTCCGTGCTCGCGGTCGACCGCGACGTACGCTTCCTCACGGCGTCCCCCACTGACGGGCTCCGAGTACTGGAGGCCGACATCAGCGCCCCGGACTTCGACCCGGGCCGGTTCCGCCTGGTTCACGCGCGGTTCGTCCTCATGCATCTGCCCTCCTACCGGCGCATGATCACCAAGCTCTGCGAGCTGGTGGCCCCGGGTGGTGTGCTGGTTCTCGGCGACGCCGTCGACCTGACGACGGCAGGCGCCCCCAGCACTCCGTACACCGAGGTCATGCGAGCGATGTGGGAAGGCCTGCGGAACACCATCGGCACCGACGTCTCCTGGGTGCCGCAGTACCCACGACTGCTGCGCGACGCGGGTCTCACCTCCGTCGCGGCCGAGATCCATGTACCTCCCCTGCTGCCCGGCAGCCCCATCAGCCGCTTCTGGGCGCAGACTTGGGACCGGGCCAGGGCAAGCATCGTGGACACCGGGCTGGTCGACGAAGCGACGATCGACGCGGCCGTCCGTTCGCTCGACTCGTCCGAATGCGCCGCACTCTCACCTGGACTGATCACCGCTTGGGGATGGAAGCCCGAGGAGGCTCTTCCATGACGACCGACTCCGTCCGCTCGCAGCTGGAGCGCGTATGGGAGCTCCACACCAGCAGCGAGTTCGCCACCCTGGACGTCGACGCGACGATGGAGACCATGACGGACGCACCAGCGGTGCTCCATGTGCCCACTGCCATGGGCGCCCGCGGCAGGGGGCCAGTGCGCGACTTCTACCGACGCTGGTTCATCGGCCGCAATCCACGGGACTTCACGATTGCGACCCTGACCCGGACCGTCGGCGACGACCGCATCGCCGACGAGATGCTGGTCTCGTTCACCCATGACATTGAAGTCCCCTGGATCCTCCCCGGTGTGGCCCCGACGGGGAGAGCTATAAGCATCGCGGTCATCGCGGTCGTGTCGTTCGACGGCGTCCTGATCGCGAGCGAGCGCATCTACTGGGACCAGGCATCGGTCCTGGGGCAGGCGGGTCTCATCGAGCCCTCCACCATGGCGCGGTTGCCGGTGGCGATCGACCAGCGCGCCACGCTGACCGACGGCCCTCTCAACGAGCTGGCGAGCACGGACCGGCGTTCCCTGTCGGGGTGACATCGGTCGGGCCCGACGCGCGGATCAACACCGTCATCCAGCATGCCTGATACGCAGGATCCTTGACCGTAGGTCGGCCCTCCATGATGCTGTTGTTGCGGCACATGAGGTGCGTGCCGTAATAAGCAACGCGTACCCCGTGGATTCGTATCAGCTGAGGAGTGGCCATGACTCACCAGGTCCGTGCTGTTGTCGCGCGGGGGAAGGGCGCCCCCGTCAGCCTGGAAACGATCATCGTGCCTGACCCCGGCCCGGGTGAGGTGCTGGTGAAAGTCGAGGCCTGCGGGGTTTGTCACACCGATCTGCACTATCGCGAGGGCGGCATCAACGACGACTTCCCCTTCCTGCTCGGCCATGAGGCGGCGGGCCGGGTCGAGGCGGTCGGCGAGGGCGTCATCGAGGTCGAACCCGGCGACTTCGTCATCCTGAACTGGCGTGCGGTCTGCGGGCAGTGCCGGGCCTGTCTGCGGGGGCGGCCCTGGTACTGCTTCAACACCCACAACGCCAAGCAGAAGATGACCCTCACCGACGGTACCGAGCTGTCCCCGGCCCTGGGCATTGGCGCCTTCGCCGAGAAGACGCTGGTGGCAGCCGGGCAGTGCACAAAGGTCGACGAGAGGGCGTCGGCCGCGGTCGCCGGGCTCCTGGGCTGCGGTGTGATGGCGGGCATCGGCGCAGCGATCAACACCGGCGCCGTCGGACGCGGCGATTCCGTCGCCGTCATCGGCTGCGGCGGCGTGGGCAACGCGGCGATCGCCGGGTCCCGGCTCGCAGGCGCGGCCAAGATCATCGCGGTGGACATCGACGAGCGGAAGCTGGCCACCGCGAAGAGGATCGGCGCCACACACACCGTCAACTCCAAGGAGACCGATCCGGTGGAGGCGGTCCGCGAACTGACCGGCGGCTTCGGCGCGGACGTCGTCATCGAGGCCGTCGGCCGTCCGGAGACGTACGAACAGGCCTTCTACGCCCGCGACCTGGCCGGGACCGTCGTCCTGGTGGGGGTGCCGACCCCGCAGATGAAACTGGAGCTGCCGCTGCTGGACGTCTTCGGACGCGGCGGAGCGCTCAAGTCGTCCTGGTACGGGGACTGCCTCCCGAGCCGCGACTTCCCGATGCTGATCGACCTCCATCTGCAGGGTCGCCTGGATCTGGAGGCGTTTGTGACCGAGACCATCGCGCTGGACGATGTCGAGAAGGCCTTCGAGCGGATGCATCACGGCGACGTGCTGCGTTCGGTGGTGGTCCTGTGATGTCCGCGCGCGTCGAACGACTGGTCACGTCCGGAACGTTCTCCCTGGACGGCGGCACCTGGGACGTGAACAACAACGTGTGGCTGGTCGGCGACGACAGCGAGGCGATCGTCATCGACGCCGCGCACGACGCCGACGCCATCGTGGCCGCGCTCGGGGGCCGGGCGCTTCGCGCAATCGTCTGCACGCACGCCCACAACGACCACATCGACGCCGCCCCGGTGCTCGCCGACCGGACCGGCGCTCCGATCCTGCTGCACCCGGACGACCTGCCGCTGTGGAAGCAGACCCATCCCGAGCGGCTGCCCGACGGTGAACTGGCCCACGGCCGGATCATCACGGTTGCGGGTGTCGATCTGACGGTGCTGCACACCCCCGGCCACGCCCCCGGAGCGGTCTGCCTGTACGCGCCCGCTCTGAACGCCCTTTTCAGCGGTGACACGCTCTTCGCGGGCGGGCCGGGGGCGACGGGACGGTCGTACAGCCACTTCGGCACCATCATCGAGTCGATCCGGGACCGGCTGCTGGCACTGCCGGACGACACCGTCGTGCACACCGGCCACGGGGACATGACCACCATCGCCGCCGAGGCCCCGCATGTGCAGGAGTGGATTGACCGTGGGTTCTGATTGCGGGTTCTGACCGCCTCGCGTCGGCTTCGCGTCGGCATTCCATCGGGTCAGCACTCGATGACGTTGACCGCGAGGCCTCCGCGGGAGGTCTCCTTGTAGAGGTGTTCGTCGATCGTCCCTCTCGGCCGTCAGCCGGAGGCGGGCACCTCGCGCACCACGTCGGTGGGCTTCTTGTCGAATCGGAGGCCGAGGAAGCGGGGGTGCCGCAGCCTGCCGTCTCGGGTCCACTCGGTGAAGCCGATCTGGGCGACCAGCTCCGGACGCACCCAGTGCGCGCCGCGTTCCCGTATCTCGGGCCCCGCCTCGAACGGGGAACGCGACTGCCGCAGAGCCTCCAGGCGGCGGCGCAGGTCAAGCAGGGTGGCCCGGTCGAAGCCGGTACCGACCTTGCCTGCGTAACGCAGGCGCCCGCCGTCGTAGTAGCCCAGCAGCAGCGCGCCGAAGCCGGCCCGGCTGCCGGTTGGCTCGGTGAAGCCGCCGATGACGAACTCCTGCCCGGCGGCGCACTTGAGCTTGAGCCAGTCGGACGACCGTCTGGCGACGTAGACCGAGTCGGCGCGCTTGGCGATCAGCCCCTCCCAGCCGCGGGCGCACGCCTGCTCCAGTAGCTCCTGCCCGCCATGGTTGCGGTGCGGCGTGAAGCGCAGCGGTCCGCGGAACTCGAAGGCGCTGCGCAGCAGTTGCTTCCGGGTGCGCAGCGGCAGCCGGGTGGTGTCGCAGCCGTCCAGCCGGAGCAGGTCGAACACGAAGTAGACGACGGGGACCCCGCTGGCCAGGGCCGTGCGCGGGTCGGTGAGGTGCATCCTTCGTTGCAGGAGGGAGAAGTCGGTGCGGCCGTCGCGGAGTGCGACGATCTCGCCGTCCACGGTGAAGTCGGAGCACTCCTGCTCCGCCAGGGCGGCCGCGAGCTCGGGGTAGGTGGAATTGAGGGGCAGGCCACTGCGGGAGAGGAGCTGAACGCGGTCATGGCCGCGCAGTCCGAGGGCACGTTCGCCGTCCAGTTTGCGTTCGAAGAGCCAGCCACCGTCGAAGGTCCGCCGGTCGCTGAGCACGGCCAGCATCGGCCGGTCCACAGCGTGCCCGTCCGGTGGCGGGCAGCGCAGGCGGTCTCGTTGTTCCACGGGCAGCCGGTCCAGCAGTCCGGCACTCATGGCCGCCTCCTTCCGGGCCCGGATGCCCGCCTCGGAGAGTCAAGGCTCGGGATCGCCCTCCGCTGCCTGGAACGTCCTGGTCCAGGTGGCGCCGCACCGGCAGCGGACTGCTCGATCAGATCGCCGTCCTCGGACACTGCCAGGCCGTGGTTGAAGCGGACGTGAACATGCTGACTCATGGTCGGCCGCCCTCCGCTTGATAGTTTCGGGCAGGAGCTGCTGACGGTCCTGCCCGTCCATCATGCAAGGGCTCCGGGGCTCCGGGGCTGCGGTCGCCGCGGCCGCAGGAGGCGGCGACGTTGTGCGCGGCGGAGCCGGTGTAGCCTCCGCCGACCACGATGCGCAGGAGGCTGGTGCTCATGGGTACCTCCGCGAGGTTTCATACTGCCCACTCCCAGGTTCGCTCCGGGTGCGTCGCCATGCGAGGCCCTGTCAAGGAGTGGGTGGAGATCGCCTGGCGTCCAGTCACTGGTCACCTGGCTCGACGACCGCCTGACCGCCGACCAGGCCGCCGAAGCCGTGCGGGGTCCGGTCTTGGTGACGATCAGTGCGTCGCCTCGGTAGCGGCTTGTGTTGATCAGCAGGATCGGTCCCTCTGACGCTTCCTGCCACATCGCGGCGGCAGATAGCAGGCCCATGCTCGGGGCGCGATCGGGCGCCGGCTGGAGCAGACTGGTGGAGGGCCGGACGGCACCACGGCGCAGGCTGCGCCCGCATCCGCTGCGTCCCCGATGCGGCGCGCGTACGCCGCCTGCCCGGCCGCCCCACCCAGGTGAACGCAGCAGGCCGGCTACCTCAAGGTGCGGGCGTTCGGGGTGGTGACTCGGGCGGCAGGGGTGATCGGATGGCAGGTGCGAGCGTGTCGGCCGGAGCCGGTGAACGGCTGCTGGAGGCGCTGGTCAGGACCGCCCAGCAGGCGTCACCTGCGGAACTGCCGACGGTCCTGGAGCGATATGCCGAGGCCATGGGTATGGGCCGTGCCATCGTCTACCTGGCCGATCTCCAGCAGAGAGTGCTGCTGCCGCTGGTCGAAGGCGAGCCGGACCTGGACGTCGACGCTTCCCTGGCCGGATGGGCCTACCGGACAAACTCCCTGCGGGTGGAGGAAGACACGTCCGGCGGGCTGACCCTATGGCTGCCGCTGGTCGACGGAGCGGAGCGGCTGGGAGTCCTGGAACTCCGCATGGAGACACTGGACGGGGTCAAACTCTGGCGCTGCCGGACGATAGCGTCGCTCCTCGCCTTGGTCATTACTTCCAAGCGCACCTACAGCGACACCTTCGCGCAACGCATGCGGACCCGAACGATGCAACTGCCCACGGAGATGCTCAGGGCTTTTCTCCCCCCGCGCTCGATCGGTACCGGCCGGGTAGTGTCGACCGCGGTCCTGGAACCTGCGTACG
Organism: Streptomyces sp. NPDC060064; assembly: GCF_042736455.1. Taxonomy (NCBI): domain Bacteria; kingdom Bacillati; phylum Actinomycetota; class Actinomycetes; order Kitasatosporales; family Streptomycetaceae; genus Streptomyces; species Streptomyces sp. NPDC060064. The sequence continues at coordinate 32,453 of NZ_JBHWWF010000037.1, read as the reverse complement.
AGCTGGGCGGCGACGCCTTCGACCATTCATTCACCGAGGACTTTCTGCACGCCACGATCCTCGATGCGATGGGCCACGACCTGGCGTCGGGCCTTGCCACCTCCGTGGCCATGGCGGGCTGCCGCAACGCCCGGCGCACGGGCGCGGACCTGGCCAAACTCGTCGCCACCGTCGACCAGGCGCTGGCGAAGTGGCTTCCGGACCAGTTCTGCACCGGCATCTTCACCCAGCTGCACATGCCGACCGGCGTGCTGCACTGGTCCAACTGCGGTCACCCGGCGCCATTGCTCATCCGCGGCCAGCGCCTGCTTGACAAGACCCTGGAGCGGGCTTCCGAGCCTCCGCTGGGTCTGCCCGCCAGCCTGGCCGGCGGCCCCCGGCAGGTGCACGAGACAAGCCTCGAACCCGGTGACCGGATACTGCTCTACACGGACGGCGTCGTGGAGTCGCGCGACGAGAGCGGGGAGCAATTCGGCCTGGAGCGTTTCACCGACTACATCATCCGGTCGACCGCCGCCGGGCAGAACGCCCCGGAGGTGCTCCGCCTGCTCATCCACGCGATCCTCGGTCATCGGCACAACGAACTCAGCGACGACGCCACGATTCTGATGATCGAATGGCAGCCGCCCGGCCAGTGAGCCGACGCGGCCATGACACCTGGTGGGTGGAGCGGCGCTTATAGCCCTGGGAGGCCGGCAGCCGGTTGCCGCAGCCGATTGGCCGCCAGCGTGCCACCGGTACCGCCTGGGCTCGACATTGCCCGTACGATGCCGCCGGCCGAGGCGTGGGACAGCGGCGGCCCCCGCCGGGACAGGTGCAGCGCCGCGAGGCCTAAGCCAACGACCAGGGCTCGCGCCGCTCCCTGCTCGCCATCACCACCTGGACAACGGCGGATAGCCGCGGCCGGCGGCCAGGAACGGAGGAATAGACGAAGAAAAGGGTGGAAATACAACAGCAAGAGGCCTCGATCAGGAGGTCTTCCGAGTGGCAACTTCGCGTGCATGACACGAGCAGATGCTTTTCGGAAGGAGATGATCGAACATGATGCTTAATGTCCGTCGCGAGGCACTGCCCGCGCTGTGGGATTCCTTCCGCGAGTTCGAGGACCACTTCGACCGTCTCGGACAGCTGTGGCGGTCAGCCGTTCCCGGCGGCGGTGGGCTCGCCGACGCCTGGGTGCCGCCGACCGACGAGGAGGAGACCGAGGACGCCTACCAGATCGAACTCGAGCTCCCCGGCGTCAGCAAGGACCGGATCACGGTGGATGTCACCGATTCCCAGCTGGCAGTCCACGGCGAGGTCGAGGAGAAGGAACGCTCCGGCGTGCTGCACCGGCAGACCCGCCGTTTCGGCCGGTTCGACTTCCGGTGGGCCCTGCCCTCCGATGCCGACACCGACCACGTCACCGCCGAACTTGCCGACGGGGTCCTGACCGTACGCGTGCCCAAGGCCGAGAAGTCCAGGCCGCGGCGCGTCGAGATCACCGGCTGACCACCCTCTCCGGGCGGCTGGTCGCTTCACGGCCCCGGCGCGACAGTGCTCCGGGGCCCTCTTCGGCCCATGGTGCCAGCCTCGCCGAAAAAGGCGGCTTCACCGGCCGATACGGGAGGCCGCTCCCCGGCACGCCCGCCTGGTAGCGGAACCGCTGCAATGAGTGACGGCGGCCACGCCATCTGGACGGGCCGCTGACCAGCAACGACCTAGACAACGACAATTTCTGGGAGAGAGGGGCGGCAGGCTTCGAAGACATCACACTTCGGCGGATCGTGGTCGGAGTCGACGGTTCACCCTCGTCGAAGGCAGCGCTGCGGTGGGCGGTAAAGCCGGCCCAGTCGTCGGGTGGTCCGGTGGATGCGGTGATCGCATGGGAGGTTCCGGCGTTCTATGGCGTGGTCACCCCGCCGATGGTGGCGGACTTCGAGGCCACCGCGCGCGATGTGCTCACCCAGGCGGTCAAGGACACGCTCGCGGACAAGCCGGAGGGGATCGAGGTCCGCGAGCGCGTCATGGTCTGCAACACGGCACAGGTCATAGCGACTGTCCAGGGGCGTCCGGCCGATCCAGGACGGGAGCTTGATGCCACGTCAGGGCCTCATGGTCCGGGGAAGTCCACACAGTCGGTGAGACCCGTGCCCAGGGCTTCGACGTAGTCGCCGGGTTGAGCGGTTGTCCTGGCTGAACATGAACTGCCCGGGCTGCTGGCCCGGTTGGCTGAGGTTCCCGATCCCCGCAAGCCGCGCGGCCTGCGACATGGCCTGGTGTACGTGCTGGCGCTGGCTGCCTGCGCGGTGCTGACCGGTGCGACCTCGCTGCTGGCGTTCAGCGAGCGGGCGGCCGATGCCCCGCAGCCGCGCCAGCCACGCCAGCCGCGCCGACGAGCGCGAACCCCTCTCGACCGGACCGCCGGCGCCTGTACCCGGGCGCCGTGCGGGCCGCCCCGGTGGATGGCCGTCAATGACGCCGACCGGCCCGATCGAAGACGACGTACGCGGTTCATGTCGCTGCCGCCACCATGGCAAACGCACCCCGTCCCGTACTTCCGCCTGCGGGGTGAAAGCCCTCCCCGCTGCTGGACCTCGGAGAGCAGGATCCCGCTCCCGATCTCGCGTCCCCGCGCCCGTCGGCCGCTCCGAGCCCCGCTGGGGCGCCCCCCGCAAGCCCGGGGAGAGCAGTGGTCCACTTCATGTCGAAATGCCCTAAAATGGACGCTGGCCGTCACCCCCTGTGCGCCGCGGTTCTCCGACCGGTCCCCCGTGGGCCGCGGACCGCGCGAGCTTCTAGCAGAGCTCGAGGTGAGGCCATGTACGACGACCCCCTTGTCCGACGTGCTCGGCGCCGCGGATCGTGGCCGCGACGCGGGGTGTACCCGCGCCGCAACGCGAAGCCCCGAAGCGTGTCAGTGCGACCGGCGCTCCGCGCCGGACCCCGCTTCGGACTTCTCCTCACGGCGGATCCTCAGGGCGCGCATCAGGCGCAGCGGGAAGAGACCGACGAGCGGAGCCCGGCGTCCCAGGTCCTCGCGGTCCTCGCGGTCGAAGGCCCGCGCGTAGCGCTTCGCGTCCTCCGCTGTCGGATATCGCTTGGAGCCCCCGGCGCCGCATCCACGGGCGCACTGCCAGCGCATCGTGTCGGCGTCGCTGAGAAAGCGAAAGCGATGTCCGAGAAGACGGCAGCTCAACATGGAGACCCACTCTATGCGGAGCGGCGCGTTCCAGCCTGTTCGCCCGCTCTTCCTCCGATGTGGCGATGTGCGGGACGGGGAGGAACGCCATGACCACCCCCCATGAACTGCGCACGGTCACCACGAAGGTTCCGGCGCGCCTTGACCGGCTGCCGTGGTCCCGCTTCCACTGGCGGATCGTGATCGGCCTCGGGACCGTCTGGATTCTCGACGGCCTGGAAGTGACGATCGTCGGTGCGGTGGCCTCCCGGATGACCGAGCCGGGCAGCGGCATCTCGATCACCAGCGCAGACATCGGCACCGCCGCCGCGATCTATGTGGCGGGTGCCTGCTTCGGCGCGCTGCTCTTCGGCCGGCTCACGGACCGCTACGGCCGCAAGAAGCTGTTCATGCTGACGCTGGGGATCTACATCCTCGCCACGGTCGCGACCGCGTTCTCCCAGGAGGCCTGGTACCTCTTCCTCTTCCGGTTCCTGACCGGCATGGGCATCGGCGGTGAGTACGCCGCTATCAACTCGGCCATCGACGAGCTGATCCCGGCCCGCAACCGCGGCCAGGTAGACCTGGCCATCAACGGCAGTTACTGGGTCGGCGCCGCGATCGGCAGCCTGGCTGCCCTGGCGCTCCTGGACACGGACCTCCTCGCGGCGGATCTCGGCTGGCGGCTGGCCTTCGGCCTCGGCGGCATCCTCGGGCTGGGCATCATGGTGGTGCGCCGGCACGTCCCGGAGAGCCCACGCTGGCTTTTCATCCACGGGCGGGAGGAGGAGGCCGAACGCATCGTGGAGCAGATCGAGGCCGAAGTGCGGGAGGAGACCAGCCAGCACCTGCCGGAGCCCGGTGAGGCCATCACCGTCCGGCAGCGGGACGTCATCCCCTTCACCGAGATCGCACGGGTCGCCATCAAGCGGTACCCGCGCCGCGCGGTCCTCGGGCTGGCGCTCTTCATCGGGCAGGCGTTCCTCTACAACGCGATTGTCTTCGACCTGGGAACGATTCTGAGCGGCTTCTTCGACGTGGAGTCGGGCTCCGTCCCGTACTTCATGGCCATCTTCGCGGTCGCCAACTTCCTCGGACCGCTCCTCCTCGGCCGACTGTTCGACACCGTTGGCCGGATTCCGATGATCGCGGGCACCTACTTCGGCTCCGCCGCCGTCGCCGTCGTGCTGGCGATCCTGCTGATCAACGGCTCGCTCACGGCGTGGTGGTTCTTCCTGCTGGTGTCACTGACCTTCTTCGTGGCCTCCGCGGGAGCGAGTTCCGCCTACCTGACGGTCAGTGAGGTGTTCCCCATGGAGACCCGTGCGCTGTCCATCTCGCTGTTCTTCGCGGTGGGCACGGGCGTCGGCGGTATCACCGGACCGCTGCTGTTCGGCCACTTCATCCACAGCGGTGACGCCGCACTCGTCGCTCTCGGCTTCATCATCGGAGCGGTGGCCATGGCACTCGGAGGACTGGCCGAGGTGTTCTTCGGCGTCCGGGCGGAGCAGCAGTCCCTGGAGAACATCGCCCTGCCCCTCACCGCCGAGGAGGCCGAGGCGGACGCCCGCAACGAGCCCTCCCCGCAGTCCCTGCGCGAGCGCGGCCGGCCGGAGGAGGTGCGTCGTGCGGAACGCGAGCGGGACCTGCGGGTCGCCGAACGCACCGCCCGCCGCCAGGAGCGCGAGCGCGCGGGAGTCAACCGCTACCGGCCCGGAACGGGCAGTTCGTTCTACTCGCCGGGCATGGTCGGCACCGCCGGTACGTCGAGCCGGTCGGCAGCCATGGCGGAACGGCGGCTCGACGAGGAGATCGAGCAGGTCGCCAGGACCCTCGCGGCGCGCGGACCGATCAGCCGAGAGGAGCTCGAACAGGCCGTCGGCGGCCGGTCGTGGGGCCCGGGGCGCTTCCGCAGGACACTGCGCGAAGCGGTCAGGGAGGCGCGCGCCAAGCACCTGGGCGACGACACCTACGGTCCTCGGGGCCGGTGAACCGGACCCGGCGGAACACGGTGGCCGCGCCCCGGGTGGGTGACCCCAGCCGGCGCGGTCCACGGGCAATCCGTCCCGGTGGGCGGGGGCGGGGCACGCAAAGCCTCCGCCCACCGGGATTACCGACAACCAGCACAGCGACGGCCGAGACCGCACGGGCCCGGAGTTCCACCCGCCCCGGGGCTGCTCCACCACTCCCCGTGCCGTGCCGCCGCGGACGCGAAAGGACCACAACATGGTCGCGACAGGCTTTTCCTCGTTCGACACCATGGTCGACAAGGCCAACCGGCTCCTGAAGGAGATCGAGCAGGCCTTCGGCTGGCCCAAGGAGCGCCGGAACCAGTCGTACGCCGCCCTGCGCGGGGTGCTGCACGCCCTGCGGGACCGGCTGTCGGTCGACGAGACCGCACATTTCGGCGCGCAGCTTCCCACGCTGATACGCGGCGTCTACTACGACGGCTGGAAGCCCGCGGAAACGCCCGTGAAGATGAACCGGGAAGAGTTCTTGGCACGGGTAAGGGAGGAGTTCCCCTACGCGGTCGAGGGAGGCACCGAGGAGCTGGTACACACCGTCCTCGAAGTACTGAAGGGCCACGTCAGCGAAGGTGAGTGGGGGGCCCTCAAGGCCCATATGCCCAAGTCGCTGGCGACAGTCCTGCCGTAACCGTGCAAACCGGTACGGTGCCCGCGCCCCCGGCCCCCGTGGTGGGCCTGATCAGGCGACGCAAGGAGCCCGTCGTCGTCCAGACGTTGCGCTCGACCGTCGCCGCGGTCCTCGCCTACCTCGCGGGGCTGTGGCTGTCCGAGAACCCGCAGCCGCTGCTGGCCCCGCTGACCGCGGTGCTCGTCGTGCAGGTCACTCTGTACGCGACGCTCACCACGGGGATCCGGCGGATCGCCAGCGTGGTCGCAGGGGTGCTGATCGCGGTCGTCTTCGCCGACGTCGTGGGGCTGACATGGTGGAGCCTCGGGCTGCTCGTCCTGGCCTGCCTCACCGTCGGCCACCTGCTGCACCTCGCCCCGTGGGTGGAGGAGGTGGCCATCACCGGGATGCTCGTGCTCGGCGTCGGCGGGGAGCCCACCCAGGCGGTCGGCCGCGTGGTCGAGACCCTGATCGGCGCCGCCGCGGGTGTCCTGCTCAATGTGCTGGTCGCCCCTCCGGTGTACGTCCAGCCGGCGGGCGAGGCGATCAGGGACCTGGCCGAGCGGCTGCGGGTCCTGCTGCTCCGAATCGCCGACGGGCTGCCGCGGGGAGCCTCCGCCGCCCAGGCGGCGGAGTGGGTGGAGGAGGCGCGCCAGCTGGACCACCAGACCGCCGACGTGGATGCCGCGCTGGCCAGGGCGGAGGAGAGCCTGCGGCTCAACCCGCGGGGACGGCAGGCACTCGGGGCGCGGCTGGTCCTGCGCAGCGGCCTCGACACGCTTGAACACTGTGTGGTGGGCGTGCGTTCGTTCTGCCGCTCCCTCACCGAGCTCGCGGAACTGCACGGGGCCGACAGACCGCTGTACTCCGGGGAGCTGGCGGCGGGGCTGCGGCAGCTGCTGCGCCACCTCGCCGACGCGGCCGAGTGCTTCGGCCGTCTCGTCCTCGCCACGGTCGCCGCCACTGCGGAGCCGCGCGTGGGGCCCGACACCGCGCCCGTGAAGACCGAGCTCGTGCGGGCGCTGGAGGGCGCCCGTGCGGAACGCGACCGGATCGCGGCACAGCTGCTGTCGGAGTCGGAGCGCGAGCCCAACGCGTGGGAGCTGTACGGGGCGCTGCTGGCGCACGCGGAGCGGCTGATGAACGAGCTGGACGTGGAGCGGCGGATCCGGCTGCCGGCCGAGGGGGGCCGCCGCCGCGAGGCACGGATCCGGGAGGCGTGGCGCGCCCAGGCCGCCGGAACCGCCGGAGTCCTGATGCGCCGACTGGGGTCGAGCGTACGCACCGCGGACGACCTGGTCCGCCGGCGCCTGCGACGCCGGCCGGGGACGGCCGAGGGCGGAGGGCAGGCGGCCAACGGCTAACCTCGCCGTTTCGCGCGCTCAGCAGACTCGGAGGTCTTGTCAGAGGTGATCCCCGGGGGCGGCTCGGACCACGAAGGTCATCAGCCCGATCGTGTGATCGGCTACGTTGCCGATGGCGAGGGCAGCGCCCGCCAGTCTTCTTTGAGGGCTCCAGCCCGGATCGTCGGAGGGCGTCGCGCTGACGCCGGCCACTGGCAACGGCGCGGAGGGAGCGGACCTCCTTGACGGCTGATCCTCACGAGCCCGTCACCGCCGCGAGCGTGCCGGACTCCGTGGCCGGCACCCACCTCGTCGACCAGGTCGCCGCCGCCCACCCCACCCCCCGTAGGGCATGGGTCGCCGGCGGCTACCGCCGGCACCTCGTCGAACACGCCACCCGCCCCGGCATAGACATGGAAATCGGTCCAACGACCGCCCACCACCAGGGGATTCACTCCGTCGCCGAGGCGGTGGGCTGTGGAGAGGACCTTGGGCTGACGAATGTTCCACCGCCGTCCGGCCCGCGACTACGAGACCCTGCCCGCCAGCTCCGAAGCCATATTCCACCTCGCGATGATCGACCTGATGAGCCGCAGACTCACCGCCGGATCCACCCCCAACTGGCGAGACACATAAGCCTGGGATCAAACACGAACCAGCGGACGAACGCACGCCCCGCCGCGCGACACCGGCGGGTGCTGTTCACTGCTCGTGCCCCGCTGTGATCTTCCAGATCAGAGTGGCCACTTGCAGATTCAGCCTGCTGTCCACGACGGCCAGATCGGAGCCGCTGATCTCGCGGATGCGCTGCAGCCGGTAACGGAGAGTGCTGCGGTGGATGGCGAGTTCTGCCGCCGTCTCGTCGTAGTTCCCGGCGCATTCGAAGTACTGGGAGAGGGTCTCCACCAGTTCCGTGCGGTGCCGGGAGTCGTAGTCCAGGAGCGGACCGAGCCACTCGTGGAGGAAGCGGTCGACCTCCTCGTAGTCGCTCGCGGCGCCCAGCAGCCGGTAGAGGCCCAGTTCGTCGAAGAACGTGGTCCCCTCCGTCGTGCGCGAGCGCCGGCGGACTTCGAGGGCGCGCAGCGACTCCTGGTAGGAGCGGGGCAGGCCGACGGGCGAGTCGCACCGGCTTCCCACGCCGATGGATCCGTCGGCCGAACCCAGTTCCCGGGACAGGGCATCATGCAGCGCGTGTCCGCCGGGCCGGTCCAGGGTCACCATGATCACGATCCCGGAGTGTCGCGACACCAGGGACCGCATGCCGAGGCGTGCCGATGACCGGCTGACGGCATGCAGGAAGGAGTCGTCGACGGCCTTGGAGTCCCACTGCACGGCGATCACGCAGTGCGGGCCATGGAGGTCGTGACCCACCGCCTCGGAGCGGGCGTAGGCGCTCGCCTCGTCCGTGCCCGTGATCAGGTCGCCGACCAGCTCGCGCCGCAGCCGCAGCTCGACCTCGGCGGTGCTCCGCAGGTGGGCCTGTTCCAGGGACAGGAAGGTCGCGGCGTGCTCCAGGGCGAGCATCGCGTGCTCGTCGGCCCGCGCCTCGGGGTCGACGAGCGCCAGAACGCCGAGCACCTCGCCCTGGGGGCACGCGAGAGCGACCAGCCGGTCCTTGACCCGCAGGGGGTGCAGACGGCGGGCGGCGTCGTGCAGCATCTCCTCGCGGCGGGCCGGATCCGGCTTGGGGTACGGGTCGGGGCAGCCGGGGCCCGCCCACGCCTTGAGGTTGCCGAACGGGTCCTCGACCACCGTGGGCAGTCCCGTGATGGAGTGCAGCACCTCGGCGATCCCGCGCTCGCCGTCCCCGGCGGCCGCCGAGCGGGCGAGTGCCTCCCTGAGCTGCTTCTGATGTTCGACGTCGGACAGTGAGGAGTTCAACTGTTCTCGTGCGGTGTCCAGCTCGTCGCGCATTCCGTCCCGCTCCAGCTCCGACTTCAACCGCAGCCGGTCGGAGAACGCGTTGGACAGGGCTCCGGCCGTCTGCTGGACGAGCACGGTGAGCAGGTAGTGCTCCTCGTCGTGCGGCCGGGTGGGGGAGCTCACGACGAGGCAGCCGAGGAGTCCTGGGAGTCCGCGCAGAGCGAACGCCCAGCTCCAGGCACACCCGGGGAGGGGGACTGCCCCGTTCGCCCCGGGCAGGTCCCGGACCTGCTCATCGATGTCGGGGTTAGCGCCCCAGTCCTCCGGTGCGCGGACCAGGGTGTCGTCGACGAAGAGATAGCCCGCCTCGGCCCGGAACGGCCCCAGGGCGCTCAGATGCGTCATGGCCAGGCGCACAATCTCTGCCCCGCTCTTGGTGGTGAACAGAGTGTCGGAGAGGTCGAACACCCTGCGCACAGCTTTGGCGTACTCCGCGGGCGCGGGCCCGTCCCGTCCTCCGGATTCGTCGGCCGGAACTTCGAGGACGTCCTCCGGAACGGCCATGGGGCCTCGCGCTATGTCGGGGGGAGATATCGGGCTCATTGTGGCCACCACGCATCCGTCGGCACACGTCCACATCGGGCTCTGGGACCACTCATTCGACCCTAGCCCTTATCTACCATTTTGACCTATTGATCCCACGAGGGTCACCGCTGGCCCGTTTTTCCGCCTCGCAGGCGCAGGCACTCGGGCACCGTGACGGCCAGGCTGGTTTCTGTACGTGACTGCGCGAAACCCGAAGTCGAAGGCCAAGGACCGGTGCAGCCCGGTCCCGGACTCCAGGGGGCCAGGCTCCCGGCCCTGCCGGGAGCCGATCTCTGCGGGAGACCCGGGACTATCCCGACCACCACGCGGGGCGAGCGTCGGCACGGCCGGCATCCACACGAACGCGGGGCCGAACTGCCAACGACGGGTGTCCGCGCCCCTTGGACAAGGAGCTCTCATGGCGAAGGCAGTCGGAATAGACCTGGGCACCACCAACTCGGTGATCGCCGTGTGGGAGGGCGGTGAACCCTCGGTCGTCCCCAGCAGCGAAGGCGCCCGCACCACTCCCTCGGTCGTCGCGTTCACCGACAGTGGAGAGCGCCTCGTGGGCCAGCTCGCCCGCCGCCAGGCGATTCTCAACCCCAAAGGCACGGTGTACTCGGCGAAGCGGTTCATCGGCCGGCACTATGACGAGATCTCCGACGAGGCCAAGGCCGTCGCGTTCGACGTTGTACCCGACGAGCACGGGAACGCGCGCTTCGACATACGCGGCAAGCTCTACGCGCCGGAGGAGATCAGTGCCCAGGTCCTGCGAAAGCTCGCGGACGACGCGGGCAAGCAGCTCGGCGAGCGGGTCACGGAGGCGGTCATCACCGTGCCCGCCTACTTCAACGACGCGCAGCGGACGGCCACCAAGGACGCCGGCAAGATCGCCGGTCTCGAGGTGCTGCGGATCATCAACGAGCCGACCGCGGCCGCCCTCGCGTACGGCATGGACAAGAAGGAGCACGAGACGGTGCTCGTCTTCGACCTCGGCGGCGGCACCTTCGACGTCAGCATCCTCGACGTCGGGGACGGTGTCGTCGAGGTACGCGCGACCGCGGGTGACAGCCACCTGGGTGGCGACGACTTCGACCGGCGTCTCGTCGACCACCTCGCTGACGACTTCCAGAAGGAGAACAGCATCGACCTCCGGCAGGACCCGCAGGCGCTGCAACGCCTCTTCGAGGCCGCGGAGAAGGCGAAGACCGAGCTGAGCTCCGTGACGCAGACCCAGGTCAACCTGCCGTTCATCACCGCCGACGCCGCGGGGCCGAAGCACCTCACCACGTCCGTGATGCGCTCGACGTTCGAGCAGATCACCTCCGACCTGGTGGAGCGCTGCCTCGGACCGGTCCAGCAGGCGATGGACGACGCCAAGGTCAGCGACAACGACATCGACGAGGTCATTCTGGTTGGCGGTTCCACCCGTATCCCGGCCGTCCAGGCCCTGGTCCGCCGGCTGACCGGCGGCAAGGAACCCAACATGAGCGTGAACCCCGACGAGGTCGTGGCCATGGGCGCCGCGATCCAGGCGGGCGTGCTCAAGGGCGAGGTCAAGGACGTCCTGCTGCTCGACGTCACGCCCCTCTCGCTGGGCGTCGAGACGCGCGGCGGCGTGATGACGAAGATCGTCGAGCGGAACACCACCATTCCGGTGCGCCGCACCGAGACGTTCTCGACCGCCGAGGACAACCAGCCCGCCGTCGACGTAGTCGTCCTCCAGGGCGAGCGCGAGAGGGCGGCGGACAACCGGGTGCTCGGCCGCTTCCAGCTCACCGACATCCGCCCGGCCCCGCGCGGCGAACCGCAGGTCGAGGTCACCTTCGACATCGACGCGAACGGCATCCTCAGCGTCACCGCGCGTGACAAGGACACCGGCAAGGAACAGAGCATCACCATCAGCGAGAGCTCCAACCTCGACAGCGGTGAGGTCGAGCGCATGGTCTCCGAGGCCGAGCGCAACCGCGGTGAGGACCGCGCGCTGCGCGAGGCGGTGGACGCCCGCAACGAACTGGACGCGGTCGCCTACCAGGTCGAGAAGCGGCTGGGGGAGCTGGGCGACGCCGCCCCGGCGCACGAGAAGTCGCGTGCGGAGATGCTGCTGACCGACGCGCGGCAGGCCGTGCAGGACCAGGCGGACGTGGACGAGGTCCGGCCGCTGACGTCCGATCTGCAGCAGATCCTCGCGAGCCTCTCCGCCCAGCAGGCCGGTGCCGCGGGCGCGGCCGCCGGAGGTTCCGCCGCGTCCGGTGACACCGGGGCGGGCGGTGCCGCGCCGGGGGACGACGAGGACATCGTCGACGCCGAGTTCGACAAGGGCTGAGTCGTTGCCATGCCCACGTATCCGCAGGAACCGGACCAGGGGCCCCAGCAGGAGACTCCCCAGCCCCAGGGGGATCTGCCCCGTCCCGGTCCGGTCGACCAGGCAATGGACCCGGAGAACGGGCCCGGACCGGACGCGGCCACGGATGCCGGCCCCGTCCCGGACGCGCACGCCGAGGCGCTGGAGCAGCTCCAGGACCAGTGGCGCCGCGCCGTCGCCGAGCTGGACAACCTCCGCAAGCGCCATGTCAGGGAGCTGCAGCGGGAACGGGCGGCCGAGCGGGCACGCACCGCCGCCGCGCTGCTGCCCGTGATCGACAACCTCGAACTCGCCCTGTCCCACGCGGAGTCCGACCCCGGTGCCATCGTCGAGGGTGTCAAGGCCGTACGCGACCAGGCCGTCGACATCCTCGAACGGCTCGGCTTCCCGCGGCACGCCGAGACCGGTGTGCCCTTCGACCCCACCCAGCACGAGGTGGTCGGGGTCGTCGAGAATCCCGACGCCGAACCGGGCACGGTGGTACAGGTCCTGCGCCCCGGCTACGGGGACGCCGACCACCAGCTCCGGCCGGCGGCCGTCACCGTGGCCAAGCGGGAGTGAGGCGCCATGGCACGGGACTTCTACGAGGTACTGGGGGTCTCGCGTGGAGCGAGCCCCGAGGAGATCCAGCAGGCGTACCGCACGCTGGCCCGCAAGTACCACCCCGATGTCAACAAGAGCCCGGAGGCCGAGGAGCGCTTCAAGGAGCTCAACGAGGCCTACAGCGTGCTCTCCGACCCCAAGACCCGGGCCCGCTACGACCGTTTCGGCGAGGACTTCCGCAAGGTCCCCGAGGACTACGAGGAGCGCGTGGGCGGCGGCTTCGGAGGCCGGGGGGCCGGTGGTGACGGCGGCCCCCGGGTCCGCTACGTCCACGGCGACGACATGGGCGGTGCAGTCGACTTCGAGGACCTGTTCGGGTCCATCTTCGGCGGCGGCGCCGCCCGTGGGCCGGTGCCCGGGGCCGACCAGGAGGCCGAACTGCCGCTCACCGTCGAGGACGCCTACCACGGAGGCAAGCGCACCGTCACACTCGCCGGGCCGTCCGGTGAGCGCACCTACGAGGTCAACGTGCCGCGCGGCGTGGTCGACGGGCAGCGCATCCGGCTGTCCGGGCAGGGCGGCCAGAGCATGGGCGGCGGGCCGGCCGGCGACCTCTTCCTGCGCGTACGGATCCGGCCGCACCCGCGGTTCCGGCTGGAGGGCCGCGACATCCACGTCCGACTGCCCGTCGCCCCCTGGGAGGCGGCGCTGGGCGCCACGGTCCCGGTCCCCACTCCTGGCGGCACCGCCAAGGTCACGGTCCCGGCCGGTTCCTCGAGCGGCCGCCGCCTGCGGCTGCGCGGCGAGGGCATGCCGAACCCCCGGGGTACGGGAGGCGATCTCTACGCGGAGGTGCGCATTCTCGTCCCGCCGAAGCTCACCGACCGCGAGCGTGAGCTGTTCGCGGAGCTCGCCGCCACCTCTACCTTCGACCCGAGGACGTCATGATGAGCTCCAACGCACCGCGGACATCCGCACAGGGCCGGGGCCCGGGCATCGTCGAGTACGCCCTGGTGCCGGTCCCGCACCTGTCCCTGGACGCCGTCGCCCGCCGCTCGGGCCTCCACCCCGACCTCGTACGCCGGCTCGTCGCGCTCGGGCTCGTCCCCGCCCGGCGCGACGCTGCGGGACGGCTGGTGTTCGCGCCGACGGCCCCCGCGACCCTGGCGCGCATTCAGCGGCTGCGCGCCGGTCTCTCCCTCAACTACGCCTCCATCGGCCTGGTGCTCGATCTGCTCGACCGCATCGGCCAGCTCGAAGCCGCGCTGCGTCGCAGCGGGATGAGGAGTGATCAAACGCCATGGACATGAACCGTCTCACCCAGAAGTCCCAGGAAGCCCTGCAGGACGCGCAGGCCCATGCCGTCCGCCTGGGCCAGACCGAGGTCGACGGCGAGCACCTGCTGCTCGCCCTCCTCGATCAGGAAGAGGGCCTGATATCACGGTTGATCAGCCAGACGGGCGCGGACCCCGCCGCCATGCGCGCGATGCTGGAGTCCGAGGTCGCCAAGAAGCCGAAGACCACCGGGCCCGGTGCTCAGCCCGGCCAGGTGTTCGTCACCCAGCGCCTCGCCCGGCTGCTGGAGTCGGCCGAGCAGGAGGCGAAGCGGCTCAAGGACGAGTACGTGTCGGTGGAGCACCTCGTGTTCGCCCTCGCCGATGAGGGGTCGTCCACCGCCGCGGGGCGGGTGCTCAAGGAGCACGGCGTCACCAAGGACGCGTTCCTCTCCGCCCTCACCCGCGTCCGCGGCAACCAGCGCGTCACCTCCGCGAACCCGGAAGTCGCCTACGAGGCGCTGGAGAAGTATGGCCGCGACCTGGTCGCCGAGGCCCGCGACGGCAAGCTGGACCCGGTTATCGGCCGCGACGGCGAGATCCGTCGCGTCACACAGATCCTCAGCCGCAAGTCGAAGAACAACCCCGTCCTGATCGGCGACCCCGGTGTCGGCAAGACCGCGATCGTCGAGGGCCTGGCGCAGCGCATTGTGCGCGGTGACGTGCCCGAAGGGCTGCGGGACAAGACGGTGTTCGCGCTCGACATGGGATCCTTGGTCGCCGGCGCCAAGTACCGCGGAGAGTTCGAGGAACGCCTCAAGGCCGTGCTCAGCGAGGTGAAGGCTGCCTCCGGGCGCATCCTGCTCTTCGTCGACGAGCTGCACACCGTCGTCGGGGCCGGCGCCGCCGAAGGCGCCATGGACGCGGGCAACATGCTCAAGCCGATGCTCGCCCGCGGCGAGCTGCACATGATCGGCGCGACGACCCTCGACGAGTACCGCAAGCACATCGAGAAGGACGCGGCGCTGGAGCGCCGGTTCCAGCAGGTGCTGGTCGGCGAACCGAGCGTGGAGGACACCATCTCGATCCTGCGCGGACTGCGCGAGCGGCTCGAGGTCTTCCACGGCGTCCGGATCCAGGACACCGCCCTGGTCGCGGCCGCGACACTGAGCCACCGCTACATCACCGACCGGTTCCTTCCGGACAAGGCGATCGACCTCGTCGACGAGGCCTGCGCCCGGCTGCGTACGGAGATCGACTCCATGCCGGCCGAACTGGACGAGATCACCCGCCGGGTCACCCGGCTGGAGATCGAGGAAGCCGCGCTGTCGAAGGAGACCGACCCTGCCAGCCAGAGCAGGCTGGAGGAACTGCGGCGGGAGTTGGCCGACGTCCGGGCGGAGGCCGACGCCAAGCACGCCCAGTGGGAGGCCGAACGGCAAGGCATCCGCCGGGTGCAGGACCTGCGCAGGGAACTGGAACAGGTCCGGCACGAGGCCGAGGAGGCCGAGCGCAGCTACGACCTCAACCGGGCCGCGGAACTCCGCTACGGCAAACTCCAGGAACTGGAGCGCCGTCTGGCCGCGGAAGAGGAGCAACTGGTTGCCAAACAGGGCGAGGACCGGCTGCTGCGCGAGGTCGTCACCGAGAGCGAGATCGCCGAGATCGTTGCCGCGTGGACCGGCATTCCCGTTGCCCGCCTCCAGGAGGGCGAGCGCCAGAAGCTGCTGCGCCTGGACGAGATCCTGCGGGAGCGCGTGATCGGCCAGGACGAGGCGGTGCAGCTCGTGGCGGACGCCATCATCCGTGCCCGCTCCGGCATCCGCGATCCGCGCAAGCCGATCGGCTCGTTCATCTTCCTCGGCCCCACCGGTGTCGGTAAGACCGAACTGGCAAAGACGCTCGCTGCCGCTCTCTTCGACTCCGAGGAGAGCATGGTCCGCCTCGACATGAGCGAGTACCAGGAACGGCACACCGTCAGCCGGCTCGTCGGCGCCCCTCCCGGCTACGTCGGTTACGAGGAGGGCGGCCAGCTCACGGAGGCCGTGCGGCGCAAGCCGTACTCCGTGGTGCTCTTCGACGAGATCGAGAAGGCCCACACCGATGTCTTCAACACCCTGCTGCAGGTGCTGGATGACGGCCGGATCACCGATGCCCAGGGCCGCCGGGTCGACTTCCGCAACACCGTCGTCATCATGACCTCCAACATCGGCTCCGAGTACCTGCTCGACGGCGTCACCGCCGACGGGGAGATCAAGCAGGACGCCCGGGCCCGGGTGATGGGCGAGCTGCGCGGGCATTTCCGCCCCGAATTCCTCAACCGGGTCGACGACATCGTGCTCTTCAAGCCTCTCGGCGAGGCCCAGATCGAGCGCATCGTGGACCTGCTGTTCGACGAACTGCGCGGCCGGCTCGCCGAGCGCCGTATCTCGCTCGAACTCTCCAAGACAGCCCGCGAGTTGATCGCCAAGGAGGGCTACGACCCCGTGTACGGCGCACGGCCGCTGCGCCGGTTCATCTCGCACGAGGTCGAAACCCGCGTCGGGCGCGCCCTGTTGAGCGGTGATGTGCAGGAGGACGCCACGGTCCTCATCGACGCCCGGAACGGCGAACTGGTCGTCAGCTTCGACCAGGGGGAGCAGCCGCATCTCGGGAAGGCCGCGTGAGGGCGATGGACAGCACGCTCATCAGGTGCGTCAACTGCCGGCGCACGAACAGGGTTCCCGCCGTCGGTGACGGCGTCCCCAAGTGCGGCAACTGCAAGGCGGCGCTGCCGTGGATCGTGGACGCGGGCGACGGCGACTTCGCCGATATCGCCGAAAAGGCATCGCTGCCCGTGCTCGTCGATCTGTGGGCGGTTTGGTGCGGCCCCTGCCGGATGGTGAGCCCGGCGCTCGAGCAGGTGGCCCAGGAACTCGCCGGGAGGATCAAACTCGTCAAGGTCGACATCGACAAGAACCCGCAGATCGCCGCCCGGTTCCACGCCCAGGCGGTGCCGACGCTGCTCATTCTCGATAAGGGAGAGGTCATCGCCCGGCGTACGGGTGCCGCCCCGGCCCCGGTCCTGCGCGACTGGGTCGAGCAGTCGACCGGCCTCACACCCGCGACGAAGGAGTGATCGCATGGTCACCGACGCCGACCCGCATCTGTCCCTGGTACGCCCGGTCGTTCCGCGTACGCCCACGGGCTGCGAGGAGTGCCTGCGCGACGGCACCCCCTGGGTGCATCTGCGGCTCTGCCTGACCTGCGGACACGTCGGGTGCTGCGACTCCTCGCCGTCGCGCCACGCACGGGCCCACGCCAGCACCGATGCCCACCCCATCGTCGCGTCGTTCGAACCGGGCGAGAACTGGCGCTGGTGCTACGTCCACGAGGCGTTGGTCTGATGACACAGGACGACACAGGGGCCGAAGAACCGCTCGACGCCGTCGAGACCCCGGACCTGTACGGCGCCTACCCGCGGCTGACGCCCGAACAGATCGACCTCCTCGCCTCCGACGGCAGGCGGGCGCCCGCCGCGAGCGGCGACGTCCTCATGCGCGAGGGCGAGCCCTGCGGCGACTTCCTCGTCATCCTCAGCGGCTCCGTCGTGGTCCTGGAGAACTACGGGACCCCCGACGAACGCGTTCTCCGCGTCCACGGGCCGGGACGGTTCCTCGGCGAACTCGGGCTGCTCCACGGGCAGGCGGCGTTCTTCACCGCTGTCGTACGGGGCCCGGGAGAGGTCCTGGCCGTCCCCGTCGACCGGTTGCGGGACGTCGTCGCGCGCGACCCCGTCCTCGGCGACCTGATCCTGCGCGCCTATCTGAGCCGCCGGGACCTGCTCGTCGGACAGGGGGCGGGCTTCCGCATCCTGGGCTCGCGGTACTCGCCCGACACACGGCGGCTGCGCGAGTTCGCGGCCCGCAACCGGCTGCCGCACCGCTGGATCGACCTGGAGACGGACGAGGAGGCCGAGGCTCTGCTGCGCCGGTTCTCCATCCGCCCCGAGGACACCCCCATCGTCCTCTGGCGCGGGGAGCAACTTCTGCGCAACCCCGGCAACGGCGAACTCGCCGCGCTCATCGGCCTGCCCGCGCCGCCCGCCTTCGACGAGACCCGGTGCGACCTGCTCATCATCGGCTCCGGCCCGGCGGGCCTGGCGGCCGCCGTCTACGGCGCGTCCGAGGGCCTGGAGACCACCGTCGTGGACGCCATCGCCACGGGAGGGCAGGCGAGCACCTCCTCCCGTATCGAGAACTACCTCGGCTTCCCCTCGGGCATCAGCGGCGGCGAACTCGCCGAACGCGCCGTGATCCAGGCCCGAAAGTTCGGCGCCACGATCAGCGTCCCGGCCGAGGCGGCGGCGCTGAAAGCGCACGACGACCACTACTCCGTCGGCTTCGCCGACGGCACCGAGGCCACGGGCAGAGCTGTGGTCCTGGCCACGGGCGCGCGCTACCGCAGGCTGGCCGTGCCCGGGATCGAGCGTCTGGAGGGCAGCGGTATCTACTACGCGGCCACCGCCTTCGAGGCGCACGAGTGCCGCGCGGATCCCGTCGCCGTCGTCGGCGGCGGCAACTCCGCCGGTCAGGCCTCCCTGTTCCTCGCCCAGCACGTACCGCGCGTGCATTTGCTCGTACGGGGCGCGGACCTGGGCGCGGCCATGTCGCGCTACCTCGCCGAACGTATCGAGCACCATCCGCGCATCGAGGTCCACCTGAGCACCGAGCTAGGCGAAGTGGCGGGCGAGAACGCTCCGGAGTACCTGGTGGTCAAGAACAACCGCACCGGCGAACGTCACACGGTCAAGGCCAGGGCACTGTTCGTCTTCATCGGAGCGCAGCCCTGCACGGCCTGGCTCGCCGGCTCCGTCCTGCTCGACGCCCGGGGCTACGTCCTGACCGGCACGGACGCCCAGGCCCGCGCAGCGCCCGGTTCCTGGGCGGGCCTGGGCCGGGAGTGCCTGACTCTGGAGACGACTCTGCCGGGGGTGTTCGCAGCGGGTGACGTCCGCAGCGGCTCGGTGAAGCGGGTGGCCTCCGCCGTCGGTGAGGGCGCCATGGCCGTCCACTTGGTGCACGAGCACCTGGGCAAGACAGCGAACGCCGGTACCGCCTGAGGCCCGTAGAGCAGAGCCACGGAGCCCGGCACACCCGCCACGCGCGACCCACCCGTGCCCACTCTTCCCGATGGAGACCCGCGCCCTGTCCATCTCGCTGTTCTTCGCGGTGGGCACGGCCGTCGGCGGTATCACCGGCCCGATGCTGTTCGGGCAGTTCATCCACAGTGGCAACGCCGATCTGGTCGCCGTCGGCTTCCTCATCGGAGCCGGCGCGGTGGCCCTCGGCGGCCTTGCCGAAGTCTTCCTCGGTATCCGCGCCGAGCAGCAGTCGTGGAGAGCCCGGAGTGGGCACGGGCAGTGCCTTCTACTCGCCGGGCATGGTCGGTTCCGCCGGCGCCGCCAGCCGTTCCTCCGCCATGGCCGATCAGGCCCTGGACGAGGAGATCGACCACGTCACCACGACGCGCGAGGAGTTGGAGCCGGCGCTCCACGGCCGTACGTGAGGCCGCCAGGCGCTTCCGGAAGGCGTTCGCCGGGCACGAGGGACCGGAACCACGATGGCGCGAATCGATTGAAAGGACCTCAGGGCCCGTATGCCCTCGTCCAGGGCCCCGCTGCTGCCCTAGGGACCGTCGTCCGCGGTTTCTTAGGAGACGTCAGAGGAGCAGGTCGAAGACGGCCCGGACCTCGTTCCAGTGGCGGGTCTGCGGATTCTTCAGATCCGGGTGGAGGATCTTGAACGACTGGGCGAGGGCCAGGCTCAGCCCGCCGATGATCTCCGGGTACGCCGCCTCCGTCTCCTCGTCGGGCGCGCGGTCCAGGAGGGGATGCGTGGCGAGCTGATCGAGGATCGGCTTCAGCTCGATCTCGTGGTCGAGCTTCCTGAAGCCATGGATGCTTTCCTGCAATCCCTTGGTGATCGGCAGATCGTGCTTCTGTACGACGTCCCGGTTGTTCGCCTTGGCGGTCGCCTGGGCGACGAGCAGGAGATCGTAGAGCTTGGCGTCGACGAATTCGCCGTAGCGCTTGAGATCGCTCTTGTCGAGGTCGAGTCCGGCCGCCATGCGGAAGAACCTCTCGAACCGGGACACGGACATCACAGGCATGGCTCGAACCTCCATGATCGGAACTGCGCCGGATGCGGCGCTCCCCCTCCTCGCCAGCCTCGCCGATGGGGCACGGCGCAACATGCCCATGTGGTGACGAAAGGACCCCGTCGATCTGTGCTGCCGGGGTGAGACTCAGTTCGCGCTTCTCGTCCCGGATTCCGCCCGGCGCTTGCGCAGCGCTCTCAGCAGCCTCAGCGGGAACAGCCCGATGAGCCGGGCGCGACGGCCCAGGCCCTCGCTGTCCTCGCGGTCGAAGGCGCGGGCGTAGCGCTTGGCGTCCTCCGCGGACGCGTACTGCTTGGAGCGGTGGGCCCCGCAGCCCCGGCCGCACCGCCAGGTCATCGTCTCCGCTTCGGTGGAGAAGCGGTATCGATGCCCGAGAAGGCGACAGCGCAACATTCGCTCCAGATTTATTTCGTTAGCGGCGGGGAGGCCTCCCCGCCGTTGGCCGTGCCCGGTGGAGCGCGCAGCCCCCGGCGTCAGTCCCGGGGCCGGCCGGGCGGGAGCTTCAGCCGGGCGTGTCGTGGGGATGCGTCGCGCGCCGCCAGACCCACACGGACACCGTGGCCACCAGGATCAGGCCGATCAGGATGAGCAGCTCGATCCCCTGGGAGCTCCACGTGAAGGACTTGTCCGCCTCGGCGGTCACGATCAGCACCTTCCGGATGCCCGCGATCACGCCCACGACGAGGAAGGGCTCGGCATCCAGGATCCGGTTCCTGATGGTGAGGCGAACGGTGTGGAGCAGCTCGGCCACGATGAAGAGCACCAGGCTGTTGTCGAGCGCGGAGAGCACGACCTGCCCCTCGTGGTAGGGACCCCTGATGGCATTCACGGCGTCGTTGACGACCCCGATGATCAACACCAGCGCGAACACGATCAGCAGCGCCGCGACGATCAGATGGATACCGTCCTCGGCGCCCTGCAGGACCCTCTGCAGGGGGTGACTCGGGGGTTTGCGCGGAGGGGGCGGCACACACAGCAATCTACGATCGAATCGCCGTTCACGACCGCCGCTATGCGCCAGTCGGGTGGCCGGCCCCCCGCTCCCTTCCCGCCGGGGCGCCTGGGCCCCGAGGCGGAGCCCGGCGCGGATTCTCGATCCCCCAGGGGCAGGCCCACGGCTTCTCTTGTCGTCACTGTGGGTCGTATCGGACCACCCTGTCGGCACGACGTGCTCCGCCGCACGGCTGCGCGGCCCGGCAGCGAGGGAAGGACGTGACGATGCAAGAGCAGAGCACCCGGCCCGTCGCCTCCTACGCGACGTACGCCGAGGCGGAACGCGCTGTGGACCACCTCTCCGACCGGGGATTCCCGGTGGAGAAGGTGGCGATCGTGGGCCACGACGTACATCTGGTGGAACAGGTCGTCGGCCGCATGGACTACGGCAAGGCCGCGCTGCAGGGAGCGGCGGCCGGGGCTGTCCCGGGCGCGCTCATCGGCTGGATCTTCGGCCTTCTCGACTGGCTCGACCCCGTCGTGGCCGGACTGCTGCTCGCCCTCTACGGACTGATCTTCGGGGCCATCGTCGGCGCCCTGCTGGGGACGCTCCTGTATTCGCTGCAGGGCGGTCGCCGGGACTTCGCGTCGTTCAGCGTGATGCAGCCGAGCCGGTACGAGGTCGTGGTGGAGGAGGACGTCGCCGACGAGGCCGCGCACCTGATCGCCGGGTTGCGGGAAGGGGCGAGCGGCGGGAAAGCCGCCTGACCCGCCTCGCCGCGCGCCCGCCGTACGGGGGTCAGCGGTTGGCGCCCACGTAGAAGAGCAGGCAGAGGAAGGCCGCGAAGAGGTGTCGGCCCTTTCCTCCCTCCGTCGGCCGGTCTCCCTGTCCCGGCCTGATCGGGGACGCCGGGCGCCAAGGCGCCTGTCGCGCTCGACCGCCACGTGGGGGGCGCTACAACGGGACCTCGGGCGAAAAAACCGTGGGGCGCCGCTCGGCGTCGGGAATCGGGCTGCCCGCATGGCCCCCCACCTGCCGTCGCGCAGTCTGCCCACCCCCGACGACCGGATTGAGACCGTGACAGATTTCCTGCCTGCCACTGCGGCGCACGCGGTGCGGATCGTGCTGGTCGCCGACCCCGGAGTGGCGTCGGAGATCGCCCAGGAACTGGCCGACAAACTGCCACAGCAGCTGAGGCGGCGGGTCAGCGCGGACGTCGACTGGCGGGTGACGGCGCGCACGGCACCTCTGGTCGCGGACGAGCAACTGGACGTCTCCTCCGCGGCCGACCTGGTACGCCCCCTCCTCCCCGAGGGCGACTGGGAGGCCGGAGTCTTCCTCACCGATCTGCCTCGACGAGCCGGCCTGCGCCCGGTCAGCGTCGAGGTGAGCCCGGAGGACCGCATCGCGCTCGTGTCCCTGCCCGCGCTCGGCTCCTGGCGGATGCGACAGCGCGCCCGGCGCGTAGTCGCGGATGTCGTCGGCCTGCTCACCCGGGAACGTGCCGATCTCGCTCCGTCCCTGGAGGAAGCCGGGCGGCTCGAAGCTGCGAGGGCCGGCGAGGATGGCCTGGAACGCTTCATCGTGCCCGGCCTGGGCGGACATCTGAGTCTCGTCGCCGGTATGGTGCGGGCCAACCGGCCCTGGCGGCTCTTCGCCACCCTCTCCCGCGCACTGGCCGGTGTCTTCGCCACCGCCGCCTTCGGCCTGATCAACAGCTCGACCTGGATCATCTCCTCGGGCATGGACGTGGGGGGCCTGATCGCGACCTCTGTTGCGTCCCTCCTCGCCCTCACGGCATGGATCATCATCGATCACGAGCTCTGGGAACGCCCTCACGGTTCGCTCTCCCGCTCCTTCTCCCGCCTCTACAACACAGTCACCTGCGTGACGATCACCCTCGGTGTGCTCTCCCTGTACGTGGTCCTGTTCCTCGCCCTCTTCGGCGTCTCCGAGCTCATCCTGACCCCGTCGGTCTTCGGCACGGTCACCGGGCAACACGCAACGGTCCACGATTACGCCGTGCTCGCCTGGTTCGTCAGCTCCATGGGCATGGTCGGGGGCGCGTTCGGATCCGGACTCGAAGACGACGGCACCGTCCGCAACGCGGCGTACGGCGAGCGTCAACGCCAGCGGTGGCAGAAGCTGCGAGAGGAGAAGAAGGTGCGGGAGGAGCCGGAGGGCGAGACGTAGAGCGCCCCTGGGCCGAGCCCTGACCATCTCCCAGGTGACTGCTGCTGATGTGGAAGGTCTCTACGCACGTTGGCGGCAGGCCACCGATGAGTGTGGAACGCGCTCTGCGGGCGCCCGCGTGGGTGCAGCCGGCGCAGATCGTCACGCTGCTGCCCATTCGAATCCGAGGTCGGCGAGGTTCTCCCGCTTGTCTTCGGTGAGTTTGGCGCCCTGGACTTCGTGCTCGACAGGAACACTCCGAGCCGGACTTCGGTGCCGGCTTCCAGTCGTTCTACATGGCCGTGGGATGGTCCAGCCGGGCGCCGACACCGTGAAGCAGGCCGGTGCCTGCGCTTCGGGAAGGACTTCCAGGCCACGCCCTGCCCGATCTGCGGGAGTTGCCGCATCGACGGCTCTTACGGCGTCTCCGGCATCCGCTTCACGACCCTCCCCGACACCGTCACGTGCATGGACCCACGAGCGAGATCCCGGCCCCGAGGAAGCTGGGATGAAGGTCGTGACAGAGCTGAAAGAGGGGAAACCCCTGATCGGGTGTGGTTTTCTCAGCACTCGATGACGTTGACCGCGAGTCCGCCCCGCGCCGTCTCCTTGTACTTGACCTGTGGGTTTACAGTCAGCGACGTGATCCAGGGGGTCGCCGGGGACTTCTCAGGGACTTTCCGCTGTTGATCTTGCGTAAGCCAGGCGTCCATGGCCGCGAGCCCGCGCTTGCCTGCCCCGCCCTCGGCGTGGACATCACTGCCCGTGATGACGAAGACCGCCTCTTGATCGTGCTACGGCGGAATGGGCAGCGTGACGGGCCGTGGCGCCGTTGTGCGATCACGGCCCGTCACATAGCGGCGAGGTCCGACAGTCGGCGGGCCTTTCCGACCGCCGCGGTGTCAGGTGGACCAGATGACTCCGCCGTTGTGAAGAATGACAACCTTGCCGTCCGCCCGCAGGACCAGCTGGGCGTTCTCGTGGCCGTGGCTCTTGGAGGCCCAGATGGGGCGGTCGTCGGCGTTGTGGATGACGAGGTTGCCGTCCTGCTGGAAGATTGCCCGGTGGTTGGCGCCGAACGTCATGGCCGCCCAGATGGGCTTGCCCTTCTCGTTGTAGACGACGAGGTTGCCGTCGCTCTGCATGACCATGCGGATGCGGTTGGTGGACCAGGCCTGTCCGACCTGCAGGACACTGGTCGCGTAGACGGTCTTGGTGCCCCAGTTCGGCTTCGGGGTCGCCTTGGGCTTTTTCTCGGGCGAGCTGCTCGCCTTGGGGCTCGGCGAGGGCGCGGCAGGCTGGACGGCGACCTTCGGAGCCTCGCTCTTCTTCGGCTTCGCCTTGCTCGGGGACGAACTGGGCTTCTCGGCCACGTAGTCGTCGAGCACGGCGGGGGCGGAGCTCGCGTTCAGGACGGTGTCGGAGTCCGCGGCCAGCCCCTTGGCGGAGTCGGGTCGCTCGTCGTTCGCGCTCCCCGCCAGCAGCAGGGGTATGGCGACCAGGACGGCGCCGGCGATCGCGGCCCCCGCCAGGATCGGCTTGCGAGGGCGTCCTGTGTCGGTACCGGTGGCGGCCTTGACGTCCGGCGGCGCCGTTCCGACGGCCGCCGCCACGGCGACGCCCTCCTCGGGCTCCTCGGCGGGCTTGGCGGCGGCCGGGGGCGGGGCGGCGGCGGTAGCGGTCTCCCCGCTCGGGGCAGTGCCTGACTCCGCTTTGGGGGCCGCGGCGGGGCTCGGGGCCTGCTCGTCCGGTGCCGAGGACGGGGGTGGCGACCCGGCCTCCTCTGCGCGGGCGGCGGCCGCCTCCGCGTTCGCGCCGGGGGTGTGGTGCTGGGGGGACATGCGGTACTCCTCCTCGGTGGCGGAGTTGTCGGTGGTGGGCACGGGCCCGCACAGCGGCCGGGCCGGACGAACGCCGGTCGGCGCGGCGGGCTTTGGGCAAGTGCCGCGTCGAGTGAGCCGGTTCGGCTCGAGGTCCTGGTCGTCGAGTTCCGCGTGACCCTCCGCGGCGGCGGCCGCGGACCGGTCCGAGCCTTTCCGGGCTGCGAACCTTTCCGAGCCGCGAAGTCCTCCCGTACAGCCCTGGCTTGGACGTCCGGGCGGAAGGCATGTGTACGTCGACGGGTCCGATGGCACACCCAACTTAGCCCGTCACAGAGGCGACAGCAGCACCCCCAGCCCCAACTGCCCCCCGCTTTGCCCACCCACGCCTCACTGGTCCCCAAAGTTCACCACCCGGGCAGCAAACGGGCATGCGGGCCCCTGATACGGACATGAACCGGTCGCCCACGGGCGGGGCGCGTGTGGCATCCTGTTGGCTCCCCGATCTGATCAACGTCGAGGTGCGCGCATGGCGCGCGGCACCCAAGAATTCGTACGGACCGAAGAGTTCAGGTGAAAATGCGGCCCGGAGAACGGCAAGAGGGCAGGCATGATGCCTTGTCCGTGGCGCCTGACGACTCCGGCCCGACCGCCGCTTCCGAGCCAGTCGTTGCCGACGTCACCGAGACCACCGAATTCGCGGACACGCCCGAGATACCCGAGGCCGTGCGGGCCGCCGCCCGCCGGGCGCCGGGGCACTGGATCGGCGTGGTCGACCCGGAGTGGACCGAGGAGCGGACGCCGCCGGAGTGGGCGGTGCTGGGGGAGTGGCAGTCGGACGTGGACGGGGGCGTGGGGGACTACCGCGCCAACCCGGCGTACCGGCCCTCGGCCCGGGTGCTCGGCTGGCCGGAGCCCAGCGACCCGGTGGACGCGGCGGCGCAGCGTGCCGCCACCGGTTACGGCTCGGTGGACGAGGCGCTCGCGGCGCTCGCGGAGGCGGAGATCACAGTGGTGCGCGGGCCGGACGGCGGGCCGCTCACGGCCACCGGCCTGGACGGGGCACCGGTGGTGCTGTTGTTCACCTCGCCGGTACACGAGTTCATGTCCGCGGCACTTCGACATGACACGCTTCCCGCACGCGAGTTGGCCCGTTCACTGAGTGATTCGGGCACCCGGTTGCTGGCGAACGCCGGAGCCGCGGCCCCCTTGCTCGTCCCGGCGGACAGTCTTCTCGATCCCGTACGTGTGCCGGGTGCCGAGGGGGCGCCCGCAGCAGAGGCCGTGACGGTGGAGAGCTCCGGCGGCCTCTCCGGCTCGGCGGACCGTACCGGCCCTGCGGCCGCGGCCCGGACCGACAGCTCTCCTGAACCCAGGCCCCACACCACAGGGAGGACCACGTGACACGTTCGGCCCCACAACCCCCCATCTCCCCGCGTGCCGAGCCCGGTTCCGACGGCGAGGAGACGGCCGCGCCCGCAGCCGTCGCCGAGCCCGCACCCGTACCCAAGACCGAGCCCAACTCTGAGCCCGCGGAGGCGAAGAGCGGAGCCGAGGCCGGTACGAGACTTGCCGCGGCCGAGGAGACGGCCGCACAGGGCAGCACCACAGAGCCCGAAAGCGGCGCCAGCTCCGATACCGGCACCAACTCTGAGACCGGCACCAGCTCCGAGAGCGGGGCGGCCTCCGGCAGTCAGTCCGAAGCCGAAGGCGACCCCGGTGCCGCCGCGGCCGCCAAGAGCCGGCTGCCAGCGCTCGTACGGAGCATGACCGTGACCGCGATCGACCGGCCGCAGCAGCAGGCCGGACTGGTGGGGCGGCCGGGTAAGGCGGTGCTGGCCGGGGCCGCGGTCGCGGGGGCGCTGCTCGTGTCGGTGCCGTTCATGATGCTCGGCGGGAACGACGACAAGGACCGCCGGGAGCCGGCGTCGGCGGGAACAGTGCTCGGCGGGAACGCGCAGGACGCACCGGGTGAGTTCGCTGCGACCACGCCCGACACCGGTTCCTCCGGCGACGGCAAGAAGGACCCCGACCAGCAGGGCAAGCAGAAGGAGCCGGTGAAAGAGGCTTCTGCGTCCGCCCCGGTGAAGGGCGGGGACAAGGGCGAGGGCCGGCCGAAGGACGCCGGTAAGAAGGACCAGCCGGAGAAACAGAGCGGCGGGAAGAAGTCCGACGGCCGCAAGGACCAGCCCGCGAAGGCCGGTTCGGGCGTGACTCTCAGTGCCCCCGTCTCCCTGCGCAGTCACCTCTCGGGCCGTTGCATCGACGTACCGGCCAGCGACTTCAGCGACGGCAAGCAGCTGTTCGTGTGGGATTGCAACAACAGCCCCGCGCAGAAGTGGCAGTTCGCCTCCGACGGCACCGTCCGCATCAAGGGCAAGTGCCTGGACGTGGCCAACGCTAACTACAACGACGGCAGCCCCATCCAGATCGCCTGGTGCAGTGGCAACGCCGCCCAGAAGTTCGTCCTGAACGCCAGCCACGACCTGGTCAACACCGTTGTCGGCAAGTGCGTCGACATCAAGGACAACAACCGGGGCAGCGGGGCCCGGCTGCAGCTGTGGAGCTGCGCGGGGACCGACAACCAGAAGTGGAGCGTCTGACAGGACGCCCGCAGACCGAGAACACCGCTCTCGGCACTCGCCGGCCCCCAGGGCGAGGCATGATGGCACCGTCGGCTCGCCGACACGCGCCCCGGACGAAGGGGCGCCCACTGCAGACGCCCCCGTGGCAAGGAGGTTGGTGCGTGTCGCGCCAGGTACTGACCGTCGGTCCGGGGGACCGGGACCGCTACCGGACGATCGGTGAGGCACTCGCGGCCGCCCGTACCGGCGCACTCATCAGCGTCCGGCCCGGGACATACGCGGAGAACCTGGTGATCAGCACCAGGGTCACCCTCACCGCCGCCGAAGGGCGGGGGACGGTGGAGATCCGCCCGCGCTCGGGCAGCGTGATCGCGCTGCGTGCCGACGCCGTGATGCTCTCCGAACTGACTCTGCGCGGCGGCGACGCCGAACTGCCGGCCGTGGACGTGCGGCGCGGGCAGGCCGCCCTCGACGGCTGTGAGGTCGTCGGCGCCGCCTGGACCGCGATGCTGGCCGGCGGAACGGGTTCACTCGCGCTGCGGGAGTGCCGGGTGAGCAACCCGCAGGGCGCGGGCATCGTGGTCACCTCGACCACGCCAACCACCGTGGAGTCCTGCACCTTCGAACACCTGGGCACCAGCGGCATGGTCATCGCGGAGCAGGGCGAGGCACGCATCCGCGGTTGCACGGTCCGCGACGCCCGCGGCAACGGCCTGCTGGCCAACGGCGAGGCCCGCGGCACCGTCGAGGACTGCGACATCTCCTCCACCGACAAACCCTCCATCGCCCTGGAGCAGAACTGCTCCCTCTCCGTGGTCCGCACCGTGGTGCACGACACCAGCACCGGCGTGCATCTGAGCAGCGGGGGCCGTACGACGCTGGAGGACGTCCGCGTCACCGGAGCGTCAGGGAACGGCATCACACTGGCCCAGGGCACCGACCCGGTACTGCGCCGCTGCCGCGTCTCGCGTACGCGGGGCCACGGCGTGCTCGTCACCGACCGGGCGCGCGGCACCTTCGAGGACTGCTGGGTGGACGGCGCGCAGGGCGCGGCGCTGCGGGTCGCGGGAGCCGCCTCCCCGGCCCTGACCGGCCTGACGGTCCGCGACTGCGACCAGACCGGGCTGCTCCTGGAGGAGGACTCGGCGCCGGAACTGGACCACCTCGAGGTGATCGGCGGCTCGCCCGCGATCGCGGTGCGCGGCGGTGCCAACCCGCTGCTGCGACGGGCCCGGCTGGTGGAACCCTCCGGTGACGGCATCTCGACCGCCAAGGACGCCCGCGGCCGCGTAGAGGACTGCGAGATCGTCCGGCCGAAGGGCGCGGGTGTACGCGTCGCCTCCGGCAGCACCCTCTACCTGGCCGGTGGCGGAGTCTCCGACACGGCCACCAGCGGTCTGGTCGTGGAGGACGGCGGCAACGTCACCGTCCGTGACTTCCGCATCGAGATATCCGGTGAGGAGGGTGTGGTCGTCGCCACGGGCGGCGAGCTGACCGCCAACCGCACCGCGGTGCACGCCCCCAAGGGCCACGGTTTCCTCCTCCGCGAGGGCGCGCTCGCCTCGCTCAGCGGCTGCGAGGTCTCCGGCGGCGCCCAGGACGGCTTCCGGGTGGAATCCACCGCGCCGGTGTCCCTGGTGAACTGCCTCGCCCGGGAGAACGAGGGCGGCGGCCTGGTGCAGACCGCGCCCGGCGACCGGCTGGCCGTTGAAGGCCTGAACAGCACCGGCAACGGCAAGCGGGACGCGTGGGGCAGCGGCAGCGCCGAGAACACCGACCCGGCCGGCTCCGGCGCCGCGGACGCGCCCCCGCCGGACCGCGCGGACGGCCCGCTCGGCGCCCTGAACGCGCTGATCGGCCTGGAGAACGTCAAGCAGCAGGTGCGCACCCTGGTCAACCTGACGCAGCTCGCCCAGCGCCGCGAACAACTCGGCATGTCGGCCCCGCCGATGAGCCGGCACCTGATCTTCGCCGGTCCGCCCGGCACCGGTAAGACCACCGTCGCCCGCCTGTACGGGGCGATCCTCGCCGAACTGGGTTCGCTGCGCAGCGGGCACCTGGTGGAGGTCTCCCGGGCCGACCTGGTCGCGCAGGTCGTCGGCGGTACCGCGATCAAGACCACCGAGACCTTCCAACGGGCGCTCGGCGGTGTGCTGTTCATCGACGAGGCGTACACGCTCGCCTCGGACAGCGGCAACGGCGGCGCCGACTTCGGCCGTGAGGCGGTGGACACCCTGCTGAAGCTGATGGAGGACCACCGCGACGACGTGGTGGTGGTCGCGGCCGGCTACTCCCGCGAGATGGAGTCCTTCCTCGGCTCCAACCCCGGCTTGGCTTCCCGCTTTTCGCGGACCGTCGAGTTCGAGAACTACTCGGTGCCCGAACTGGTCGCGATCATGGAGAACATGTGCGCCCAGCACCAGTACGAGCTGGGCGAGGGCACCGCGGCGGCGCTGGCCGCGCACTTCGAGGCGATGCCTCGGGACAGCGGCTTCGGCAACGGCCGTGCCGCACGCGGGGTGTTCGAGGAGATGGTGGACAGACAGGCGGTCCGGCTCGCCACCCTGCAGCAGGTCAGTGAGCACGACCTGCGGCTGCTGCTGCCGGAGGACGTCTCAGCCACCGCCGCCGCGAAGGGCGCCGAGACCGCGGCCCCGGCCGACGACCCCCTGACCCGCCTCGGCGACATGATCGGCCTGGCCGAGGTGAAGCGCGAGGTCGCGGACCTGGTCAACCTCATCACCACCGCCCGCCACCGTGCCGCCGCCGGGCTGCCGGTGCCCTCCCTCAGCAACCACCTGGTCTTCACCGGCCCGCCCGGTACGGGCAAGACCACCGTCGCCCGCCTCTACGGGGAGATCCTGACCCAGCTCGGCATCCTCGACCGGGGCCAGCTGATCGAGGCGGCCCGCGCCGACCTGGTCGGCCGCTACATCGGCCACACCGCCCAGCTGACCCGCGAGGTCTTCGAACGGGCCCGCGGCGGCGTGCTGTTCATCGACGAGGCGTACACCCTCACCCCGCGCGGCGGCGGCGCCGACTTCGGCCAGGAGGCCGTGGACACCCTGCTGAAGCTGATGGAGGACCACCGCGACGAGGTGGTCGTCATCGTCGCCGGCTACACGGACGAGATGGAGCGCTTCCTCGCCTCCAACCCGGGCCTGTCCTCCCGCTTCCCGCGCCGGATCTCCTTCGCGGACTACTCCTCCGAGGAACTGGTCACCATCGTGCGGGCCCAGGCCTCGAGCATGGGCTACGAGTGCGGAGCCGGCACCGGCCCGCTGCTCAAGGAGTACTTCGACTCGCTGCCCCGGGACCGCTCCTTCGGCAACGCCCGCCTGGCCCGTCAGGTGGTCGAGTCGATGGTCACCCGCCAGGCGGGGCGGCTCAGTTCACTGGCCACACCCACTCTGGACGACCTGCGCATCCTGCTCCCCGAGGACGTCGTGTCCGAGGCACCGAAGGCGGCTCCCCGATGACGATGCCCGCCCGCGGGGTGGCCCGCCTGCTGTCCGGCACCGGACTCGCCGCCGCGCTGCTGCTGCCCACGGCCGTCCCGGCCCAGGCGGCACTCCCGTCGCGCCTGCCGGCGGCCGACGGGAAGAAGGGCCAGGAACTGCCCGGCATGCCCTCCGCGCTCGATCCGGACGCGGATGGGGTCACCTGCACCCCCGCGTCCCGCGAGAAGGCGAAGAAGCAGGACTGGTCGCGCCAGCGCCTCGACCTGGACCGGCTGCACCAGTACAGCACCGGCGCGGGCGTGACCGTCGCCCTGATCGACACCGGTGTCGTCCCGGGCGCCGCCGGGCTCAGCGGCAGGGTCACCGCCGAGGGCACGGCCGGCGACGACTGCGTCGGCCACGGAACCTTCATGGCCGGGCTGATCGCCGGGACCGGCGACGGCGGCTCGCGTCTGACCGGTGTCGCCCCGGGCGCGAAGATCCTGGCCCTGCGCGGTACCGATCAGCGCGGTCAGGCGAGCGCCGACCTCGTCACGCAGGCGCTGCGCGAGGCGACCGAGGCCGGAGCCGACGTCATCGCCGTCGCGGCGGCCCTGCCGCGTCGTGACGCGGAACTGACCCGTGCGGTCGCCGACGCCCGCCGCGAGGGCGCGCTGGTGGTCGCCGCGGCCACCCCGGACCCGCCCCGGGGCGGCACCGACGAAATCCCGTCGCGCACCTACTGGCCGGCCGGTGAACCCGGGGTCCTCTCGGTCGCCGACATGCTTCCCGGCGGTGTCCGCCCGGACAACTCCCTGGCCACCAGCGGCATCGACCTGGCCGCCCCCGGCGCCGGGGTGGTCTCCGGCGGCCCGCGCGGCGACGGCCACTACCTCGGCGCCGGCGCCTCGGTGGCCACCGCCTACGCCGCAGGGGCCGCCGCGGCAGTCCGCGCCGTCCGGCCCGACGACTCGCCCGACGCCGTCGCGCGCCGTCTCACCGCCACCGCCTACCCCGCCGACATCCCCCAGCTGGACCCGTACGCCGCCGTCACCACGGTCCTCGGCGACTCGGGTACGGCTGCCGGCGCCGAGCGCGCCGCGGCCCCCGTGGCCGTCCGCGACACCTCGGCCGCCGACCGCGCCACCGACCGAGCCACGCTTTTCGTCCTCCTCGGCACCGCAGGCGTCCTCGCCATCCTGTGGGCGGCCTTGGCCCTCCCCAGGGCCCGCGCCCGGGGCTGGCGTCCGGCGGAAGCGGGCGGCACGGACAAGGACTGAACGGAGCTGCGGGTGGGGTGCCCCTTGGCGCCCCACCCGCAGGCCCGTACGGCCGGCCCCGGCAACTCGCCGGTGCCGGCCGTATGTTGTTTCCGACCAGTTGCCGACGCCGAAACGCCGGCTCGAGAACTCGCCGGTCACCCATCGGTCGCGGCCGTCCACCAGCGCCGTACAACCGGCCCGGGTCCCGGCGGGGGGGGGCCCCCCAGTGGGGCCCCCCCCCCGGGGGGGGAGGAACCCCCCCCGCCGCGGGGGCCCCAGCCCCCCCGGCCCGGGGGACCACCCCCCCAGGCCGA
>NZ_JBHWWF010000036.1:0-84842 GCF_042736455.1 Streptomyces sp. NPDC060064 | reverse complement strand
GGGGTTGGTAGTGTCCGCCCGGCTGTTCGATGCCGCTACTCACGGCGGTGACAAATTTGGCCTGCTGGGGAGCTGACACGGCGTCACATTGTGCGCATTACTGGGGATTCGGGCGTTCCCTGCCGCGCACGACGAGTACGACACCGGCGGCTGCCAGCACGAGCCCGGCCGCTCCTGCGCCGATCGGCGCGATGTCACCCAGCGCCCGCAGTCTGCCGCTGTCCGACTTCGCCAGCGCCACCATCTCGCGCTGGGTGTCCTGGGTGAACTCCAGCCCCGCGCTGTCCAGCAGAACCACCTTCGCCTCATCGGCACCGGGGGCGCGCAGTGTCTTGCGGGGAGCGATCCTCGCGTTCATGATGCGGCCGGTGCGTCGTTCGACGACGAGCTCGATGCCCTTGTTGGCGTACCACTCCTCGGCATGGACCTGGCTCTGCTTCGGCAGGCCGACCAGCCGTCCCGGTACCTGGCGGGTGCCGGTCCGGGTGTCGTTCACGGATCCGGTGAACCGATAACCCTCGTAGCCCGCGACCTTCTTGGTGCCCTTGAACTCCAGCCGCACAGTGGCTCCGAGCGTGTTGTCCCACCAGAGGTAAGCGCGCTTCTGCACGTCGAAGGGGAACTTGAGGTAGGCCTCGCCCTGATACTCCGGCGTCTCCCCGCAGCAGTGCACCGGAGCGTTGGTCCTGCGGTCGGTCACCCAGCGCTCCAGCGTCCACTGGTAGGACCTGCGCGGGTCGCGGAAGGCCAGCGTGTCCGGCGTGTCGATGGCTGTGGACACGTCCCACACCGCCCGCCCGCTGCGCTCGCTCGCGGCGACATCGCCCAGCACCCGCCGGGTGATGGTGATCGGTTTGTCCCGGACGGGTCTGACGTTGTTGGTGTCGAAATACTCGCCGGTGCCGGTGAACACCGTGGTGACATCGACATCGGTCGGGGTGCGTTCGGCGCGTGGTTCCACGTACCGGGCGAGCAGCGGAGCCAGTACGAGCAGAAAGACGCCGATACCCAACAGGACCAGCGACAACGGCGAAGCGGTACGACGCATGGGGGGCACTCCCGGGCCGATGGTGGATTCAGGACGGTGCGCGTCTGTACGGGCCGGGACCGTAAGCGCCCTCTTGACGGAGTGTCAATGCCCCTCACAGACTGGGCAATCGCCGAGCCGGGGCCGTGGGGCGGGGTGCCTTCCGACCGAAAGGCTCGCTGGACCATGCACAGACTCACCGCTGCCGTGCTGACCGCCATGGCCGCCGCCGTCCTCGCCGTGGGGGCTGCCTTCGGCATCGTTGCCGCCCTGAACGCCACGCCCGAGCAGCCCAATGTGCCCCTCGTCTCGTTCGAGACGGGTCGGCCGACAGCATCCCCGCAGCCGTAGCCGACCAGCAGCGAGGGAGGAAGCCATGCCCGTGCGCACGGCCTGGCGGGAAGTACCCCGCCTGCGGGCACGTAGATTCGCAGCCCTGGCCATGGCCGAGGTGCCCGCACTCGCCCAGGTCATCCTGGTCGAGATCCGCAAGGAGTTCCCCGGCCTGCCGCTCGTTGTCGACGACTCGGGCGAGCCCATGGCGCTGATCGGCATCCGCAGGGCGTTGGAGGACTTCGTGGACCACCTCGTGGTGGAGGAGGACCGGCCGCACGGGCGTCAGCTGGAGGTCTTCCAGGAGTTCGGCCGCGGCGAAGTGCTGCACGGCCGCAGCCTGGACTCGCTCCAGGCCATCTACCGGCTCGGCGTGCGGCTCGCGTGGCGTCGCCTCGCCGAGATCGGCCAGCAGGTCGAGATCCCGCCGCCCGCCATGTACGAGCTGGTGGAGTCGGGATTCGAGTATCTCGACGGGCTCGTCGCACAGTCCGTACGCGGCTACGTCGAGGCCGCCGCCCGCCAGGCCGGCGAACGGCTGCGGCTGCAGCAGCGGTTGATCAGCCTGCTGCTCAGTGAGCACCGCACGAAGCCGGCCGAGGCTCTCGCCGAGCATGCCGAGCGCATCGGCTGGCCACTGCCCGAACAGGTCGCCGTCGGAGTACTGCTGCGACCGGCCCCGGAGTCCGTCGCCCCGGCCGTGGGTCAGGACGTGCTGCTGGACATGGAGTACGAGCAGCCGCGCATGGTCGTCCCCGAGCCGGACGCGGCAGGCCGGCCGGAACTCCTGGAGCGCGCGATGACGGGCTGGTCCGGCGCGATGGGACCGTCGGTTCCGCTCGCCGATGCGGCCAAATCGCTGCACTGGGCCTGCGCCGCCGTACGCCTGATGGAGCGCGGGCTGCTCCCGGCCGGCCAGGTTCTGCAGTGCACGGAGCACACCGAGGCGCTGGTCCTGCTGCCGCCCGAGGAGCTGATCGAGGATCTGGCCCGTCGCTGCCTGGCGCCGCTCGACCAGTGCGCCCCGGCGCACAGCCGACGACTGGTCGAGACGCTGCTCGCCTGGCTGGAGACACGTGGTGGCGCCCCCGAGGTCGCGGCACGACTCGGCGTCCATCCGCAGACCGTGCGCTACCGATTACGCCAGATCCGCGCACTGCTGGGCGACGAGGTGGACGATCCGGACCGGCGCTTCAAGCTGGAGCTGGTGTTACGTGCCCGCCGCCTGCGCGATGCGGGGGTGGCCCGTTACGCGGGTAAACCCCTGCCGGGCGGCGGAGGGTGACGTGGAGCAGGAGTTGCGGGTGCATACGAGCGGTCGTGGACTGCACTCAGCGCTACGGGATTGTCGGAGCAGCCGGGGCCGGTCCCAGGGTTGTCGTGCCGGGGGCTGCCCGGTGGCCCAGTCCCGTGCGGTACGCGTCCAGAGCGGCTTCGGTGCGGCCGCTGCGGCGCAGTAGGTCGCCCAGCAGACGGCACAGGTCGGCCAGGTCACCGCTGGCCCCGCTGCGCTCCAGCAGAGCCAGCGCCACGACGTAGTGCTCCTCGGCGGCCTCGGCCTCCCCCCGCTCCTCGGCGATCAGCCCGAGCAGCCGGTGCGCGCCGCCCGCGTGCACCGCGCCGTGCTGGTCGCCGAGTTCCAGTAGCGCCGAGAGCAGGCCGGCCGCCTCGTCGTGCCGCCCGAGCCGCCGCAGTACATCGGCCAGCTCCACCTCCACCTGGGCGGTGTAAAGCACGGCATGCTTGGCGGCCAGCATGTCCCGGGCGGTGCGCAACTCCTTCTCGGCAAGGTCGAGTTCGCCGTTCTGAGCCTGGACGTAGCCGCGCATCCAGTGACAGTGCGCGAGATCGGTCCGCAGTCTCAGCTGCCGGTAGATCGTCTGGGCCTTGGCGAGCGAGGCGTCGGCGTCGGCCGTGCGTCCTTCGGCGAGGAACGTACGGGCCACCTGCCGGTGCATGCTCGCCACCAGTGCCGGGTCGTTGACCTGCGGCGCCAGGGCCAGGGCGAGTTCGGCGGCGTGCGCGGCGCGGGCGTGGGCGCCCATGTCGATGTATGGGCCGATGACAGCGGCGTACAGCAGTACCAGCGCCTCGGGGTCGGCCAGTCCGCTTGCGCCCAGCTCGGCGATGGTGGACTCGAGGAGATAGCAGGCGTAGCGCAGCTCCCCGGCCAGGAGGTGCGCGATGGCGCGGCCCCGGATCGCGCGGGCGCGGCGGGGCAGCGGTTCACCGGCCAGGAGCCGCTCCGCCGCCTCGAAGTGACGTCCTGCGTTGGCCAGTTCACCGGTTTCCAGCGCGCAGTCGCCGAGTCCGAGCAGCGCCTCGGCCTGCTCGGGAGCGAGGTCGAGGTGTTCCGCGTCGGTGAGGAGACGACGGTAGCTGACGGCAGCCTCGTCGGCGGAGCCGGTGGCGAGCTGCTGCTGGGCGTCGGTGAGGGCGAGCCGCAGCTCGGTGGCCAGATGCGCGGGGCGTCCGGTGGCCAGCTCCTCGAACGACGTGCCGAGCCGCTCCGCGAGGAAGCGCAGCGCGGTCTCGGAGGGCCGGACCTTGCCGGACTCCAGTGTCGAGATGTACGCGGGGGTGTATGAGGAATCAGCCAACTGTCGCTGTGTCAGGCCGCGTTGGTTACGCAGTCGCTGCACCCGGCGGCCGATTTCAGCCGGTTCATCCATGGGGACCCCCCTGGTTCTCGAACTCCCCAGTATTCCGGGGCTGTAGGGATTGCGCACGTCCTGTACCTCCGCCTAGTTTAAGCATCTAGTTCATTGCGTTTACTCAGCTACTTAACTTTCGCATCAGGGGGAGGATTTCATGCGTTCAGCACGGCGCAGAGTTATGGCGGCGGTCGGCGCGGCCGCGGCCCTCGCGGCCGTACTGGCCGCCGCACCCGGCAGCGCGACCGCGGATCCGGCGCCGCCCGGCAGGGCCGGGGTGGAGGTCGAGATACCCGGGCCGGAACACGGCACAGCCGCCGGATCCGGCCACACACGGGTACCGGCCGACGGCCGGAGCCGGCCCGCGCCCCGGCTCTCGGCGGCCGAGGAAGCCGCCGACGGTGAGGTGACCAAGCTGGTGGACAACGGCTCCACCGCCGACCGGCTGGACATCGTCGTCGTCGGGGACGGCTATACCGCCGCAGAGCAGGGCCAGTTCCACACCGACGCCAAGGAGAAATGGGCCGAGGTCGCGGCCGTCGAGCCGTACACGACGTACCAGGGCCTCTTCAATGTCTGGGCGGTCGACGCCGTGTCGAACCAGTCCGGCGTCTCGGGCGACCCAAGTCCGTCCGCCGTCCGGGACACCGCCCTGGGCTCGTATTTCTGGTGCGACGACATCGAGCGACTGCTGTGCGTCGACCAGGACAAGGTCGACGGGTACGTGGCGAAAGCGCCGGAGGCCGACTTGGTGCTCGTTCTCGCCAACAGCGCCAAGTACGGTGGCGCGGGCTACAACGAGCCGAGCGCGACCCTCGGCTACGAGGGCATCTCGACCGCTTCGGCGGGCAACGAGAAGTCCGGCCAGGTCGCCATCCACGAGACCGGCCACTCGCTGGGCAAGCTCGCCGACGAGTACTCCTACGCCGGCTACCCGGGCTACGAGGAGTACACGGGCCCCGAGCCCGACGAAGCCAATATCTCCACACTGGCCGCCGGGGACATGGCCGGGCAGCGCGCCAAGTGGCACCGCTGGCTCGGCGAGGAGTCGCCCGACGGCGGCACGGTCGGCACATACGAGGGCGGGGGCTACTTCGTCACGGGGCTGTCCCGGCCCACCGACAACTCCCTGATGCGTTCTCTCGGCAAGCCCTTCAACCTGCCCGGTGTCGAGGCGATGATCGCCGGCTTCTACCGCCATGCGCGGATCGTCACCGCGGTCACCCCCACCGATCGCACCCTCCGGCTGGGAGACACCGCGAAGGCCGCCGTACCCCGGCTGACGGGTGCGGACGGGCGTCAGCTCAGGATCCGCTGGTATCTGGACGGCAGGGAGTTGAAGCCCTTCGCGGGCCGTACTCAGGTGCGGGTGTCGGACCTGGCCCTAAGGCTGCTCGACCTGCGCACGCACAAGTTGTCGATCACCGCCGAGGACCGTACGCCTTCGGCGCGAGACCCGAAAATCGCCGGAACGCTGAAGTCCACCACCAGCTGGAAGATCCGGCTCTGACGTCACCCGGCCCGAGCGCTCCGACGCGGACTCCCGGGCAGCGGCGGACAGTGGGCACGCAGCGGGCCGTCCGCCCTCGTCAGGTGTCACGAGGGGGTGCTGATGCGCAGCAGCGGATCAGCACCCCCCTCGGCGCTTGACCTCTGGGTTCTCAGGCCGCCGCAGCGGCGAGAGTTGGCGCTCGATCGGCACGCGGACGGCTCGGGATCAGTCGCTCCGGCCCGCCTTGAGCGGCGGGAGTCTCGGCTTCCCTGAGCAGTTCGATCAGTGAGGTGCGGGCGCGGGCCACGCGTGAGCGGACGGTGCCGATCGGGCACCCTATGGTCGCGGCGGCATCTGCGTAGGGGAGCCCGAGGAGTTGGGTGAGTACGAACGCTTCGCGGCGTTCGGCCGGGAGGACCGCCAGGAGTTCGGCGAGCGCGATTCCGTCCTCGAAGCCGGGCAGGTCGCGTGGCTGTGCCCGTTCGGCGGCGGACTGCCAGTCGTCCCTGTCCGACACCTTGGGACGGGCGGCGGTGTAGCGGAGGCTGTCCACGACGGTGCGCCGGGCGATGGAGAGCAGCCAGGTACGGGCGGAGGAGCGGCCCTCGAACCGGTGGAGGCTGCCGAGTGCGCGCAGAAACGTGTCCTGGGTGAGGTCGTCGGCTGCTTGGGGGTCGGCGCTGAGGTAGGCCACATAGCGCCAGACGTCGCGGTGCAGGGCGCGGACGAAGCGGTCCACGGCATCGGGGGCGCCGTCGCGTGCTGCGAGCGCCAGGCGCGTCACCGGTTCGTCGGCACCGTGTGTGTGACGCGAGGGCCTTGCGTCGGCGGTGGCTCGGTGTTGGGGCAGGGCAGGGGTCATCGCCTGATGTCCTTCTGGAAATCCGGGAACCGGCACCGCGCGGTGGGGCAGGCCGGTGAGTCGTACGGCACTGCCGATGGGCGGCGCCGATGCCCGAGACGTGCGGTGGCACACCAGCACGTCCGGGAAGCCAGCTGTCAGATGACAGCGGTCCCGGACGGTGGACCCCGTGAGGTGATGGCGTGGCTGAGCAGCAGCTGCCGCAGTGCACGGGTCCTGCGGTCACCCCGGGCGCGGACGCGTGGCCGATGAGGTGGCGTGGGGAGACGGAACAGCAGGCGCAGCGGGGCGACGAGCCATCCGGCGACGGCGCGCAGGAGGCTGAAGGCGGCCTGTTCTCCGTACGCGAGCCAGAGGCCGCACAGGAGCGCGGCCAGCAGGTGGGCGCCAAGCATCCCTGCCGGAGACATGCCGACGATGTCGTGCCCGGCAGACATCGTCGTGCCGTCCGTCATGGCCATGGCTGTGGCGCCGGGGGGCGGCTGGTGAACGTGGTGGCCGAGCCCGGCGTCGGTCACGGCCCGCACGGCTTCGGAAGGAGTGACAGCGCCGGATTCCGTCGCCCTGCACAGCAGGTACTGCGCCCACTGTTGGGCGAAGGAGGCACTGTCGGACACCGAAGGATGAACCGCTGCCTGGGCCAGTGAGAACCCGGTGTGCAGTGCCGCTTGAGCGGCGACAACTGTCGACGTGACGCTGAGAACGCTGCGTTGCCGGTCGGCGAGGATCCAGGCCGTCGCGGCTGTAGTGGCGAACGCGGCGGACATGGCCCACCAGGGGACGGCCACCCCCGACATGAGGAGGTGGCCGAGAGCTGCGAGCAGCACGCAGGTGGCTGCGAACACCGCAGCCCGTACCGCGCGACAACATCGACCCGGAGTCATGGCGAGTCCATCCTTGCATCCCCCTCGTGGTCACCATGCGTGGGTACGAAATGTTCCGG
Organism: Streptomyces sp. NPDC060064; assembly: GCF_042736455.1. Lineage (NCBI taxonomy): Bacteria > Bacillati > Actinomycetota > Actinomycetes > Kitasatosporales > Streptomycetaceae > Streptomyces > Streptomyces sp. NPDC060064. The sequence goes on along the minus strand of NZ_JBHWWF010000036.1, from coordinate 77,531 downwards.
CGCCGACCTCACTCGGAAGCATGTGGCGCAGGCCACAACTGGCGTAGGGAACTTCAGCGTTGAGCGGGCCGACTCCTGACGTGGCCCGAGGGGCGTCCAGTTGGGTGGAACGGAGACATCGGTGGGGGCAGAGCAAGGGGCGCCGACGGCGTCAGCAGCAGGAGCGGATGGTCGGTTGACGGCGCTGCTCACCTGCGCCATGGCGTTCTCGATGATGCAACTCTTCCTGCTCGGGGCGCTCGGCCCGCGCCTGGTGGACGAACTGGGTATCTCACCCACGGTGCTGGGCCTGACGACGACGATCGGCTTCGGGACAGCGGCGGTGCTGTCCCCCACGGGCGGGTGGATCGTGGACCGGATCGGCCCGAGGCGCGCGCTCGTTGCGCTGCTGGTGGTGTCCGCCGCCGCGCTCGCGCTGATCGGCGCGGCGCCCGGTGCCGGGTTCCTCCTCGTGGCGGTTGCGCTGGGCGGTCTGCCTCAGGCCCTGGCCAACCCGGCGACCAACAAGGCGATTCTGGCCGGCGTTCCGCCGGTCCGGCGGGGCTCGGTGACCGGGATGAAGCAGTCGGGGGTGCAGCTGGGTGCGTTCGCGGCCGGGCTGCCCCTGACGGCGCTGGCCGCAGGCGTCGGCTGGCGTGGCACGGTGTGGACCGCAGCCGGCACGGCGGCGGTGGCGGCCCTGTGGACGCTGCGTGCGCTGCCTGCCGATCCTCCGGTGAGGGGGGCAGGTTCTCGGTCGTCGCTGGTGCCGCGCGGAGCCATCGCCTGGCTGACGGTGTTCTCTCTGCTGCTGGGCTGCGGAATCGCATCGGTCAACACCTACTTGGCGCTGTTCGGCGCGCAGCGACTCGGCTTGGGGCCCACCGCGGCCGGCGCCCTCGTGGCGGTGCTGGGCGTGGCGGGGATCGCCGGCCGGGTGGGCTGGTCGAAGGCGGCCCGGCCGGGGCGCGCCGAATGGCTGCCGGGATGGCTCGCGGCCGGTGCGGTCGGAGCGGCTCTGCTCCTCGCGGCCGCGTTGCTCGTGCATCCGCTGGTGTGGATGGCGGCGGTGGCAGTGGGCGTGTTCGCCGTGTCGGGCAATGCCGTCTCCATGGTGCTGGTCATGCAGCGCGCCGCCCCCGGCCGGGCCGGCCAGGACTCGGCGCTCGTCTCCGCCGGGTTCTTCGCCGGCTTCGCCGTAGGTCCGCCGGTCTTCGGCGCACTCGCGGAAGCCGGTCACTACGGGCCCGGCTGGCTGCTGGTCGCCGCGGAGTTCGCGGCAGCCTGCGCAGTCGCGATGACCTGGGCAGTACGGGAGCGACGGCAGCGCGCGGTGAGTCCGGCGTGACCCCGGCCGACTGGGCCGGGCGCGCACTGGAGGACGTCCTCGACCGGGCCGCCGTCACCGCGGCCGAAGTCGGCCATCGCTTCCCCCTGTTCGCCGACCCGGACACGGGCCGCTGGGTGACCACCGGCCGTGGTTCGTGGACCGGTGGGTTCTGGGCCGGGCTGCTGTGGCTGCGGGCCCGGCACACCGGCGACGAGGCCGACCGGGCCTTCGCCTCCGCGTGCACGGCGCGGCTGGCCGGCTGGGTGGAGGCCGACACCGCCACCCGTGGTCTGATCCACTGGTACGGAACCGCTCTGGCCGTCGGTGATGCCGGAGCGGAAGAGCTGCGCAACCGAGCCGCCCGGGCCTGTCTGACCGCGCTGGACCCCGAACTCGGTCTGGTCCCCTGGGGATCTGCGTTCGGTGGACCCAGGTTGCTGGCCCGCGTGGACGGAGTCCCCGGCATGGTGCCGCTGCTCGCCACCGCGGGCCTCGAGGGCGCCGCGGCAGCCGCCTCCCACCTTCACCGGCATATCGACCTGTGCCTCCGCGAGGGGTTGGCGCCGGCCCTGCGCTTCGAGGCGGACTCGGGCTGGCAGGCATGCGATGATCCGCCGCCCGGCTGGAGCCGGGGGCGGGCATGGCTCTTGCTGGCAGTGGCCGACGCGTTGCACCGCCCCGGCGCCGCCGGGTGGAAGCCGGCCCGTTTGGAGGGCGTGGCAGCGCGGTTGGCCGCCCCGCGGACGGGGTCTGCCCGACGGATCGTTCCCCCGGCTGACGAGGCATGGCCCGACGGCCCGCAGGACACTTCGGCCGCCGCGATCACGGCGGTCGCGCTGCTGAAGCTCGCTCGCATCCGAGGACCCCGGGCGGCGGAATACTCCCACTGCGCCGTCGCGATCCTGGACCGGCTGGTCACCGCGCATCTCACCGGGCGGGACGGGGCCCGGCCGGCCGGCATGCTGCTGGACGGCTGCTACGACGCCGGGCGGGGTGCCGCCGTACGGCACGAACTGGTGTGGGGCGACTTCTTCTTGGCCCTCGGGCTCGCTGCCCTCACCGGACTGGTCGACGTCCGGGAGGTGTAGCCGGACGGCTGGTTCACAGGGGTTCGAGGCCTGAGGCGTAACTTGGAGTCGACCGGCAGATCGCGATGCTGTGCCCGGCCCACGACATCCACGCGGCCGTCGTGTGGCCGTGTCGGTTCGGTCATGGGGTCCTCCCGCGATGGCCTGTCCGGCGCGGGTCCGCGCTGAGTGCACTGCTCGGTGCGGGTCCGACACCCGGTGCCGAGGCGCCCGGTACGGGATGCTCGGTGCGGACGTGACCACGGGCGGCAGCCCGGGGGCCGTACGGCGGGTACCTCAATTCCATTGTCGTGGACGGCCGCCGCTTCGTCCGCCCGAGGTGGAGGTGCGCAGTACCCGCCGTGCGACGGACGTGATGTGCAGCTCGTCCGGGCCGTCGAGGATTCGGGCCGCACGGCCGGTACGGAAGAGCGCGGGCAGGGCTGTGTCGGGGCCGAGCCCGGCCGCGCCATGGATCTGGATGGCGGCGTCCGTCACCTGCTGAAGCATGCGGGCGGCGGCGACCTTGGCCAGGCCGACCTCCACATGCGCATCCAGCCCGGCGGCGATGAGTCCCACGGCCTCGTGGACCAGTGGGCGGGTGGTGCGCAGAGCGAGCAGCGACTCGAAGACATGCTGCTGAACCAGTTGATGGCCGGCGAGCGGACCACGTGACCCGGCGCGGGTGTTGGCGCGCCCACACATCAGCTCGAAGGCCCGCTGGGCCTGACCGAGCCAGCGCAGGCAGCGCAAGGCCCGGCCCAGTTGGAGCCGTTCTCCGGCGATGGCGAGAGCCTTGCCGCGTTCGCCGATCAGATGGTCGCCGGGGACGGTGACGCGGTCGAGTTCGATCTCCCATTGGCCGCCTGCACCGAGGACGGGCAGTTCGCGTACGACGCGGAAGCCGGGGGAGTCGGTAGGGACCACGATGAGGGAGAGCCCCTCACGGTCGGAGGGCACTCCGTCGGTTCGGGCGAGCACCGTGACCAGGTCGGCGTCGGCGGCCCCGGAGGTGAACCACTTGCGGCCGCTGACGGCCCAACTCCCGTCCGCCTCCTGCACGGCGCGCGTACTGGTCATGAAGGGATCCGTGCCCTGGACCTCCCTTTCGGTCATCGCGTAACAGGTGCGGAGCTCCCCGGCCACCAGCCGTTCGAGGTACAGGTCGCGTATCCGGGCGCAGCCGTGGCGCTGCAGCATCAGCACGTCCAGCATCGGTGCGGAGCCCAGGGCGGCCGGCCCGTGGTCGCTCGCTCCCTCGGCCTCCGCCAGTTGGGCGTACTCCGACAGGTGCAGGCCCTGGCCGCCCAGATCTGCGGGCAACGGCAAGGCCCACAGACCCTGTTCCTTGGCCTGGGTCCGCAGGTCACGCAGGGTGGCTGCGGCAATCGGGCCTCCTGCGTCCAGTACGGGCTCGCACGGCATCACCCGGCTGCGTACGAACTCCGCCACCCGGGCCCTCAACTCGACTGTCCCGGGCGAACATTCCGGAAGTCCGACCGCCAATCGGCCTCGGCTCTGCACCACTTTCCTCCAGTCTGCCGGGAACCCATGGGAACGACAGTCCGACTGTCTCTCCGTGGAACTGGTCGGGCGTGAAGGCGCCCTGGTTCCCGCGTTCCGCACATCCCCATGCGTCGGCCACCGCCGCGCCAGGAGAGGAGAGGCATGGCGTCACCAGCCACCACGCAGACGGTCCGGCCACTCGACGGGCTGCATCTCGACAGTTCGGGGCCGCTCGAGCTGACCGGCCTCGTAGCCGAGCACCTGCGGCTCCTGGGAGCCCGGACGGAGCCTGAACCGGCAGCTTCGAACCACGTTCGTAGCGTCCCTGGCGCCCGTAGCCCCCGTAACCCCCGGAGCGCGCAGATCGCGCTGACCGGTGACGGTTTCGGACCCCAGGAAGCCCGGGTGACCTGGGCGGATCCGTCGAGTGGGATCACCGACGAGGCCACCGTGCAGGCTGCCACCGGCATCATGGCCGTGCACGGCCGACGCGACGGAGAGCCGCGCGGTCTGGCTGTCGACTACGCCACCACCGCGGCGGCCGTACTCACCGTCCAAGGGCTCCTGGCCGGGCTGCTGGGGCAGGCCCGCGGTGGACCGGCGGCACGGGTGGCCACGAGCGCCGACCGGGCCGGGCTGCTGTCCGTCTCCCAGTACCTTGCCGCGACAGGGGCCGACGAAGGCGAGGCGGCCGAACTCGCCGCAGGCGGACCTCCGTTCACCGCGGGCGACGGCACCCTCTTCGAATTGGAGACCCTGGACCCGGGTGCATGGGCTGCCTTCTGGCGGGCCCTGGATGCGCCCGCCGATGCGATACGGGCAGGCTGGCGGCCCTTCCAGTTCCGGTACGCCACGGCCTGCGCACCTTTCCCACAGGCACTGCACGCGACCACGCGCGCCCAGTCCTGGCAGCGGATCCGGCAGGCGGCATCGGTCTCCGGCGCCGAGGTCTGCCCGCTGCGGACACTGGCTGAGCGTGCCGCAGAACACGACGGCGGCGCACCGTGGTCACTCACCTCTCACGCAGAGGGCTCTCGCCCCCCGGCTTCACCGCCCACTGTCGTACGGCCGCTGACGGGACTGACCGTGCTGGAGGCCGGCCGCCGTATCCAGGCCCCGCTCGCCGCACACCTCCTGGGACGGCTCGGCGCGGACGTGATCCGCATAGAGCCGCCGGGTGGTGACCCGCTGCGCGGGATGCCCCCCGCCTGTTCCGGCGTCTCCGCCCGGTGGCTCGCGCTCAACCGGGGCAAAGGGGCCGTCGAAGTGGACATCACGTCTTCGCAGGGCCGGCGTCGAGTGCGGGATCTGGCTGCCGGGGCCGATGTCTTCCTGCACAACTGGGCCCCCGGGAAGGCCGCTCAACTCGGCCTCGACCGGGACGATCTGGCCGAGGTCAATCCTGTACTGGTGTACGCGTACACCAGCGGCTGGGCCGAACGTCTCCCGGGCGCTCCGATGGGTACGGACTTCATGGTCCAGGCCCGCACCGGAGTCGGGGAAGCCGTACGCCCCGCGGGCGAGCCGCCCGCGCCGTCCCTGATGACCCTGCTCGACGTCATGGGCGGACTCCTCGGTACCGAGGCCGTACTCGCCGGGCTGCTGCTGCGCGAGCGCACCGGCCAAGGTGTCCGCGTGGACTCCTCACTGCTGGGCGCGGCCGATGTCCTCACCGCCCCCGCCCTGCGCCGGGCCGCGACCGGCGGAAGCGCGAGACGGCCGGCCGGGTTCCGCCGCCCCCTGCGTACCGCGGACGGCTGGATAGCCCCCGCCGATGCCTGCGCGGCCGCGGCCGGTGCATACGACCTGCGCGATCTGCACACCGCCGAGGCCCTGGCCCAGCTGCGTGAGCACGGCCTGACCGCAACCGCGGTCACCACCGATCTCGCCGACCTGCACCACGATCCGCGCTTCGCCGACTCGATCAGCCGCGACACGCACGGTGCCCCCGCCGTTCCCGACCCCTGGAGCTTCACGTGACCGTCGCACTGCACGACCTGCTGCCCGCCGACCTCCGCCGCTCCTGGGTGATCGACGGCACCTGCCCCGACCTCGACCTCTACAGCCTCTTCCGGGCCCGCCAGATCGCGGACCTCCACCGCACCGCCGTCCTCGACGCCAAGGGCAAACTCTGCTACACCGCTCTGGACCGCAAGGTGCGATGTCTGGCCACCGGCCTCAGAGACCTCGGCATAGGCCCAGGCGATGTCGTCGGCGTCCAACTACCCAACGGCCGCAACGCCGTTGTCGCCGATCTCGCCCTGGCCGCCCTCGGCGCCGTGGCGCTGCCCTTCCCGGTCGGCCGCGGCAGCCTGGAGGCCGAGTGTTTGCTGCGCCGTGCGGAGGCGGTCGCAGTCATCGCCGCGGTTGAGCACCGAGGCAACCATCACGCCGCCGACCTGAACACTCTGGCCCCGGCGCTGCCCGCACTGCGTCACGTCATCGCCGCCGGACCCGGCAGCGCTCCAGAAGGAACGGTTCCGCTCGCGCAGTTGCTGCGATCCGACCCGAGTGCGTTCGTCCCCGCCCGGCCGGATCCGGACAGCGCCGCCCGCATCCTCGTCTCGTCCGGCTCCGAGGCGGAGCCGAAGATGGTCGCCTACTCCCACAACGCGCTCGCGGGCGGGCGCGGCAACTTCCTCGCCTCGCTGATGCCCGAACAGACACCGCCGCGCTGCCTGTTCCTGGTGCCGCTCGCCTCGGCCTTCGGCTCCAACGGCACCGCGGTCACCCTCGCCCGGCACGGCGGGACGCTCATTCTCCTCGACCACTTCACCCCGGAAGCCGCGATCGCCGCGGTTCGCGAGCACGAGCCCACGCACATCCTGGGCGTGCCCACCATGGTGCGCATGATGCTCGACCGGCTCGACAGCACAGGCGAGAAACTGCCCGCCCCCACAGCGCTGATCCTCGGTGGCTCGGCCCTGGACGGGACCACGGCGGAGGACGCCGCCCGCGCGTTCGGCTGCCCGGTCGTCAACCTCTACGGCTCGGCCGACGGCGTCAACTGCCATACCGGGCTGGGCAGCGCGATCCCGGACGCGGACGGCCAGGGCGTGGTCGCGGGCCGTCCCGATCCTCGCGTCGCCGACATTCGTATCGCCGACACCGAGACGCACGAGCAGCTGCCGGACGGCGCGATCGGAGAGATCATCGCGCGAGGCCCGATGACCCCCATGTGCTACGTCGCCTCCCCGGACCTCGACGCCCGCTACCGCACCCCCGACGGCTGGGTCCGCACCGGAGACCTCGGATTCCTCGACGTCAACGGCACCCTTCACATCGTGGGACGCCTCAAGGACATCGTCATACGGGGCGGCGCCAACATCAGTCCCGCGGAGGTCGAGCGGGAACTGGCCGCCCACCCCCTCGTACGCGACGTGGTGTGTGTCGGCGTCCCCGACGGGGTGATGGGGGAGCGGCTGGCGGCATGTGTGGTGTCCCGCACCACCGATTCCCCGACGCTCGAGTCACTGTGTACGCACCTGACAGAGCGGGGGCTCGAGCAGCGCAAGCACCCCGAGCGCCTCCTGATGGTGGAGGAACTTCCCCTCACTCCGGCAGGCAAGCCGGACCGAGCAGGGCTGCGGCGGCGCCTGACCGACAACCTGCCGCCGGAGCGGGACCTCGCTGCGGTTCCGCTCGCTCAGGCAGGCTGACGGCGGGACCGGAGAGCGGTGCCGCACCGCTCTCCGGCCCCGATGCCTGACGAGCAGCGGGAGGGAACGCGTGGTGCGTGCCCTCCCGCTCTTCGCTACGTTGCCCGGCCCCGTCGAACGAGTCCGAACGCCACGTCCGCGACGAGGAACCCGAGCAGGGTGATGCCCAGGACCGGCAGCGCCCAGCCCAGAGCTGCGACGGCCGGTATACCCAAGATCAGCACGGGCAGCGGCAGTTGGCGCCAGACGCCGCGGGCCGGGGCCTTGCCGAGTACTGCCCTGCGGTCGACGCGCGTCGGGCGGCGCTGCCACCACATCCGGTAGCCCCAGATGGTCACGGCGGTCAGGCCGAGCGCGATCACGGCCGGCACGATCTGGTTGACGATCCCGAACAACACACCCATGTGCCCCTGTACACCGAGCTTGCTGCGCATGCCTCATCGGAGCCAGTGCACATCCGGCGCGATGGAACGGCGAGGGGGGCGAGATGTCCGCTGGGGACAGTCCGTACGGACTGCCCCCAGCCGGGAGACGCGGGGGCGCCTACCCCGTTATCGGGGGCTCAGGACCCGGACATGGCCTTCTTCAGCTCGGCGGCTGCGTTGCGGTAGACGGGCAACAGATCCAGATCCTCACCCGGGTAGTTGACGACCTTGACCTGCTTGGCGCCGGAGTCGGGCAGCACGGTTCCGGTCGACATATGGGCGTTGTCCAGGACCAGGGCGGGCTTCTTCTTGGAGAGGTCTGCCAGCTGTGCCGGGGTGACCGGCTCGGGCCCGTAAGTGCCGACGGTGGTGGCGCCCGCCAGCTTCGCGGACCAGGCGGTGAAGACCTGGGTGACGACGGCCGGGCTCTTCCCGCCGGGCCAGGCAGCCTTCAGGTCCTTGGACAACTCGGCGTACTCGGCGTCGAAGGCCGTCTTCCACTTCGCCGCGACGTCCTCGGTGCCGAACAGCTTGCCCAGCCGGGCCACTTCGGCGCCGACCTTGTCGGCGTCGTTGTCGAGGCTGACCTCGACCAGCTCGGCCTTGGAGCCGGCGGCTTCCTTGATCTTCCCGGCGTACGGCTCGAAGGGTGCGTACAACACGAAGTCGGCCTTGGCGACTGCCGCGAGGTCGGACGGCTTCGGGTCGTAGTCCGGTGCGTGGTGCACGGACTGGGGCACGATGACCTTGACGTCCTCGGCGCCCGCGGCCTTCGCGAAGGCGCCCTCCCAGGTCGTGGTGACGACCACGACCGGTTTTCCCTCCTTGCCTTCGGTGCCGCTCCTGGACGACGAGTCGCTGTCGCTTCCGCAGCCCGTGACCAGGACCAGGGCTGCGCTCAGTGCGAGGAGGGGAGTGATACGGACGCGGATGCGCGCCATGAGCTGATTCTCCGTTCGGGTATGAGATGGACGGCGAGGACGACTGCCCCCGCGGTCAGGACGAGGACCGGCCCGGGTGGCCAGTCCAGCCAGAGAGCGATGAGGAACCCGGTCAGGTTGACGGTGATGCCGATACCGACCGCCCACACGGTGATCGATCTCAGCGAGGTGCCCAGACGGCGCGCGGCGAGAGCGGGCAGCAGGGTCAGGGCGTCGACCAGTAGCGCGCCGGTGAGCTTGATCGCTCCGGCGACCGCGACCGCGACCAGTACCAGCAGCACCAGGGTCAGTCCGCGTACTGGGACGCCCGAGCACTGCGCGAGTTCACGGTCGTACAGCAGCAGCGCCACATCGCGGCGTCGCCACCAGAACAGCCCGGGTACGACGACGGCGAGCACCCCCAGCACCACCAGATCCGCGGTGCCGACGGACAGGATCGACCCCCACAGCAACGCGAACGCGCCCGAGGCGTTGACTCCCGAGACCGCGAGGACCAGCAGCGCGGCCGCGATCGCGAGACTCATCAGCAGGCCCATCGCGCCGGACAGGCCGTCCGGGGTGCGGGCGAGCGGAGCGACCCCCGCACCGGCCAGGGCGCAGGCCACCAGCGCGCAGAGCATCGGGTCGAGTCCGGTCAGGATGCCGACCGCGATGCCCAGCAGAGCGACGTGCATCATCGCGAACCGGACCGGCATGATGTCGAGCCCGACGATGACCACCCCGATCACCGGTAGTCCGATCGCGGCCAACAGCAGGGCGAACCCGGCCCGCTGCACGGGCAGGAGTTGCAGGAGTTCACCGAGGTCGGCGGTGGCGAGGGTCACCGGACCTCCCGCAGCCGGCCCGCGGCCATCTCCAGTACCCGGTCGCAGCGGTCCGCGAGAGACCGGTCGTGTGTCACCACGACCAGCGTCACCGGCAGGGAGGTGAGGACGTCCGCCGCCTCCGACTGGCCGCTGAAGTCGAGGGCAGCGGTGGGTTCGTCGGCCAGGAGCACCTCGGCTCCGGCGGCGACGCAACCGATCGCCCGGGCAAGGTACATCCGCTGCAACTGCCCGCCGGAGAGGGTGTGCAGGGGCCGCTCGGTCAGCGACCCCACACCGAGCCGGGCAGCGGCTTCGGTGGCCTCCTCCGGCGCGGTGCTGCTGGCCAGCAACTCGTCACCCAGCAGAGGGAATCGGCCCGCCGCCGGCTTCTGCGGAATCCAGGCGCACGCACGCCGCCGCCAGGCCCATTCCGCGGGCGAGCGGGTGTCCCGGCCGCCGACCTGGATCGATCCGGTCACCTGCCTGTGCAGGCCGAGGACGGCACGCAGCAGCGTGGTCTTGCCCGAGCCGTTGGTCCCGGTCAGCGCCACGCGTTCACCGGCCGCGATCTCCAGATCCACGTCGGCGACTGCTTCGACCCGGCCATGGCGGCAGGCGACCTCCCGCATGCGTACATTCAGCCCGCCCATCACACGCCCCTCATTCATCCGTAGCCGCAGGGGTACGACGGGTGTCCGCCCTCCCACGCGGCAGTAGTCGGATGACGGCCGTGTCAGGTTCCGGCGAACCGGCAACTGTTTCCGTACGCGTTTCACTTCGCCCGAAGGCCCGGCCGCCCCGGAGCGGCGACCTCCCTCATGTAGTCGTGCCGAGACCTCGTCCGGTTTCCGACTTCCCTCCGCAATCGGAAGCACTGGAAGCACTGGAAGCAAAAACGTCATGTGCCGTGCCTCGGGGGCGTGTCCCACCGAGGCTTGCGTCCTGCGTCGATCGGGCATTCCCTCGGCGTCGGGCCGCAGGAGGCCGTTCTGCGGGCGGACGCGTAACGAAAGGCGATTGCGATGACCGATATCAGTTCTCTGGAGCCCGTGGCGACGTTCTGCGGTAACTGCAACTGTGGTTGCCCCCAGCTGTTCGTCGACGAGGCCGCTCCTGCCGAGCGGAGGATCGTGATCACCGATGACTTCGGTCAGCAGGTGCAGATGAGTGCCGACCAGTTCGGCTCCATCGTCGAGGAGGCCAAGGCGGGCAAGCTGGACTCCATCGCGATCGCGTGAACCGCTGTGCCCGGTCCGGGGGCCGACTCAGCTGCCGGGCCGGACCACGACCACGACGGTGTCGACCGGTCCGCCGTGGCGGAAGTGCAGAACGAACGGGACCGTATCGCCCACTTGCCAGGGGGCCTTCATCTTCACCATCACGTCCAGGCCGCTCGGTGACATGACCACGGTGTCGCCCGCCGGGATTTCCGCAGAGTCGACCATGCGCATGAAACCGGCTCCGCTGCCGGCACTTTCGTGCCGGCTCAGCATGGCACTCTCGACGGCGGGTGACGTCACCGAGACCAGTTGGTCAGCGGCCCCACCGCTGTTGGCGATCCGGAAGAACGCCGCGGTGTCCTCGTTCTCGCCGTAGGGCAGGAAGACACGCCCGTCGCTGACCTTGATCCGTGGCGGGCTGCCGGCAGCCCCGGCCTTGGCCCAGGTCGTCAGCCCGCCCAGGGCCACCGCGCAGGCGGCCACCGGGGCGAGCGCGGCGAAGAGTCCGTCGCGCAGACGCCGACGACTCGGCCTCCAGCCCTCAGCCGCGGGTGCCCGGTCGGGATCCGTCATCGCTGAACACCTCCTCGGGGGCGACGCGTTCCGGACCGCGTGGGACGAGGCGGCGAAGGCTGCCAGGCCCGCAGACGCAGGCTGTTGCCCACCACCAGGAGCGAGCTGGCGGACATCGCGGCGGCGGCGACCATCGGGTTGAGCCAGCCGACCGCGGCCAGCGGCACGGTGACCAGGTTGTACCCGAACGCCCAGACGAGATTGGCGCGAATCGTCCCCAGGGTGCGCCGGGCGAGCCGGACCGCGTCGGCGACAGCCTCGATGTCGCCGCGTACCAGGGTCACATCGGCGGCTCCGATGGCCACGTCCGTGCCGGTGCCCATAGCGATCCCGAGATCGGCGCAGGCTAGTGCGGCGGCATCGTTCACGCCATCACCGATGACGGCGACCTGACGGTCCTCGTTCTTCAACTGCCGTATCAGGTCTGCCTTGCCCTCGGGGGTACAGCGGGCGTGCACCTGTGTGATGCCGAGTTCAGCGGCGACAGCACTGGCGGTGGCTTCTCGGTCGCCCGTGGCCAGGACCGGTTCCACTCCCAGCCGCCTCAGGCGGTCCACGGCCCGGTAGCTCCCGGGCCGCACGACGTCGCCCAGGGCGATGAGGGCCTCGTCGACGCCGTCCACCCGCAGCAGGACCGGGGTGAGCGCGGAAGTCTCCGCACAGGCCAACGCCTGTGCCAGTGACTCGGGAAGGTCGTCGCCGGGGGCACACACCTCGACACGGAGGCCGTCGACGAGACCGGTGACCCCGGCCCCCGGGGTAGCCCGGAAGCCGGTCACTTCGGGCAAGGGACGTTCGGGCAGTGCCCGCTGTGCGTACGCGGTGAGGGCGCGACCCAGCGGGTGTTCGGAACCCTGCTCCGCCGCGCCGGCCAGCCTGAGTGCAGCCTCCCGGCCGATTCCACCGGTGACCGGCGTGACCTGAGCGACGGTCATGTGCCCGGTTGTGAGGGTGCCGGTCTTGTCCAGGACGACGGTGTCGATGTGGCGCAGTGCCTCCAGTGCCTGAGGTCCGCTGACCAGGACGCCGAGCTGGGCGCCGCGGCCGGCGGCGGCCAACAGGGCGGTAGGGGTCGCCAGGCCCAGCGCGCAGGGGCAGGCAACGACCAGGATCGCCACGCACGCGGTGACGGCTGCCTGCGGGTCTGCTCCGGCACCGAGCCAGAAGCCGAGGACAGTGACAGCCAAGGCCAGAACGACCGGGACGAAGACGCCTGCCACCCTGTCCGCCAGACGCTGGGCACGAGCCTTCCCCGCTTGAGCCTCGGTCACCATCCGGGTGATCAGGGCGAGTTGGGTGTCCGCGCCGACCGCCGTGGCCCGCACGAAGAGCAGACCCCCGGCGTTGACTGCGCCCCCGACCACTGTCCGGTCAGGACCGACTTCGACGGGCTCGCTCTCCCCGGTGACCAGGGAGAGATCCAGGGCGGAACTCCCGGATACCACCACACCGTCGGTGGCTACCCGTTCCCCCGGACGGACGGTGAACTCCTGGCCCACCCTCAGCCGTTCGATCGGGATCCGCCGCTCCTGTCCGTTCTCCCGAACGGTCACGTCCTTGGCGGCCAGCCCGGCCAATGAACGCAATGCCTCACCGGTCCCGTGCCGGGCACGCGCTTCCAGGAAGCGGCCGGTCAGGACGAACAACGGCACACCGACCGCTGCCTCCAGGTAGACGTGTGCGGCATCTCCGCCCACCGAGGGAAGCAGGGTGAACGGCATGCGCATGCCCGGATCGCCCGCGCCGCCGAGGAAGAGCGCATACACGGACCAGGAGAACGATGCGACGACACCGAGCGAGACCAGGGTGTCCATGGTGGCCGCCGAGTGCCGCAGACCCCGCATCGCGCGCACGTGGAACGGCCAGGCGCTCCAGACGACCACCGGGCCGGCCAGCATGAGACACAGCCACTGCCAGTTGCGGAACTGCAGGGAGGGCACCATGGACAGCACGAGGACCGGCACGCAGAGCAGCGCCGTGATCAGCAGCCGCTCGCGTTCCCCGCGCGGTTCGCCCTCCTCCGGCTCCGACTGCCGGGTGTCTTCCTGCGGCTCGGGCGGCAGGGGCAGTTCGGCGGTGCAGCCCGCGCGTTCGACAGCAGCGACGAGGTCTTCCATGGTGATGTCGGAGGGGTGGCTCACCCTGGCCTGCCCCGTGGCGAGGTTGACCGTGGCAGTCACCCCGTCGAGCTTGGCCAGTCGTTTCTCCACTCGGTTCACGCAGGCCGCGCAGGTCATGCCGCCGACGATCAGGTCAGTGGTCACCAGCGCGCTCGCCGGTTCCACCGTCATCGTCCACCGCCCGAGTGCATGTCACCCATGCCACCGTCCCCGTGCGGTTCGGGCCCACCGTCGGAACCGGTGCCGGTGGAGTGCATGCCGGGTGCGACCGGACCGACGGCTGAACCGACCCCGTACGAGAGCGCGAACATCACCACGAGCAGCACCAGGAACCCGGTCGGCGCGGGTGGCGGCGCCCACCGGCGCAAGGCGGCGTACAGCAAGGCGGCGTACGTACGGGCAAGGGAGTGTTGCTGGTCTGCCATCGCCGCTCCAGAGACGGGCCCGCGCCGGTGTCACAGGGCGGGACGGAGGGAAACCGAGCCCGGGCGGGGGCAGTCCGCTCGGCCCATGGGTGTCATGCTGGCATGGCGACGAGCGTCGGATTCCCGGTACCACGGCCCGCTCGCACGTGACGTTTCTCCCGGCTCGCCGGGGGAACCCGTGGAGCTGTTCACACGACCACCTGTGAACGTGCCGTACGAGCTGCCGACCGTTCACTGCCGCACCGGGCTGTCTGCCGTGTTGAGGGTGCCCAGCGGATCCTGCGGCACGAGTTGGACGCGGCGGCGTTGTTCGCGGGTCCGGCCGTGGGCCGAGGGGATGAGGCGTACTCCGTCGAGAGTGACCGTACCGCCGCCGGGGCAGCGGAGTCCGACGATGGCGCGCACCAGAGTCGTCTCCCCCAGCCGGAGGAACCGACGATGCCCGTGCTGGATCCGCCGGTCACAGCGAGGTCGATGTCACGGAGGGACAGGGACACGACGGCCGCGCTGCACGAACTCCGCGTGCAGGCCGGACACTTCGAGCGTCGGACCGCCTTCGGGAAGGGGCCGTCGGCTTTGCGGGGGCCGGTGGCGGCGCGGCCGCGCCTCGGGTCAGGTCCACGACGTCGTCCGCGACCCGGGCGACCAGGTCCGCGTTCAGTCGCGGGGGGTTTCGCCCTGGGCGCGTTCGATGCCGGCATGCAGGTCGCCGGCGGCTTCCAGCGCCGCACCGGCCGAGAGCACGAGGCACGCGATCAGGGCAGCGGCAATGACATGGCTGGTCCTCCGCCGACCGGGCGTCGGCGCACCGCTGTTCAGCAGGGCGGCAACGCGGCGTGGGACGGGGCCCGTCGTGGCAGCCGGCGCGAAATCGGGGCGTCCCGCCGCGGGTGGCTGGGTGGCGCGGGCGGCCAGGGCGGCTCTGCCGATGGCCCGGGCTGCGAGGTGGCGGTCGCCGACGGCCTGGGCGGCGGTTTCGTCGGCGCTGCGCTCCAGCGCGTAGCTGAGGGGTTCGCGCAGGGCACGCAGGCCGGGATGGCACAGGCCGGCCATGTCCACCACGGTGAGGAAGAGGTGGTGACGGCCGGTCAGGTGGGCGCGTTCGTGTGCGAAGAGTGCCTCCCGTTCGGCGGCGGAGAGGGCCTGCAGCATGCCGGAGGTCACCACGACCTTGCCGGGGCGTCCGGGCAGTGCGTACGCGTCCGGGCTGTCGTCCTTCAGTACGACCAGTTCACCGTCCGCGCGGGCTGCCAGCCGCCTCGCTTGATGCAGTTGAGCCCTGCGTCGGTGCAGCCGGCGGGCCAGCACGGTGACGCACCACAGCAGGAGAGCCGCAGCCGCCGTCGCCACGGCCACGACCGCGTCGGGCGAGCCCGTCGAAAGGGGGGTGAGCAGGTCGCCGAGAGCGGCAACGGCGTGCACATGGGTGGCGCCGGGGACGACGAGCAGGGCGAGAGCGGCCGTACTGCTCACGGCAAGGCCCGCCGCTGTGATGGTGAGCAGCCAGGCAGCCGGCCCCGGGGGAAGGCAGGAGACGAGTCGCCGGCCTGTAGGGCCCGCGAGGAACGGCACGAGCAGCGGCACCCACACCATGTAGATCATGCGTCGCCCTCGTCCAGGAGGGAGCGCAGCAGCTGTTCGTCGTCGTCGCTGAGCTGGGAGACGAAGCGCGTCAGCACGGCGTTTCGGTCGTCGTCCTTGGCCAGCTCCGAATGCATACGCCGGGCGGTCAGACCGGCGGCGTCCTCGGTCGGCGTGTAGGCGTATCCGCGGCCGGAGCGGATACGGGTCACGGTGCCCTTCTCGTAGAGGCGGGACAGGATCGTCGTGACGGTCGTCCGCGCGAGTGACCCGCCCAGCGCGCTCTGCACCTGGGCAGGGGTCAGCGGGCCTTCGGCGGCCCAGAGGGTCGCCAGCACACCGGATTCCAGCTCTCCGGCGAGTCGCCGATCCGTGATCTTGTCACTCATGGGAACGCTCCTCCCGCATCCTTCGTCTACAGTGGCGTAGACCGTCTACATCACTGTAGTCAATCGGGCCGTCGCTCCGACCGGCCCTGCCCACCATTATGGGAGCAGCCCACCATGGCCGTATCCGCCCTCGCGGCAGCGCCGCAGGCCGTGAACCTCCTCGACGCGGGATCACTGCTGTCCGCGTTCGGTGCCCTGGGTATCGCGGTCGTCCTGTTCGCCGAGACCGGGCTTCTGGTCGGCTTCTTCCTGCCGGGAGACTCCCTGCTCTTCACCGCGGGCCTGCTGTGCGTGCCCGATGCGCACGGCCCGGTGCACCTCTCGCTTCAACAGGTTCTCATCGCCGCGGCCGTCGGAGCCCTGCTGGGAGCCCAGGCCGGCTACTGGATCGGCCGCCGCGGGGGCCGGACGTTGCTGGCTCGCAGTCGTAGTCGCAAACTCCACGACGGCGCCGGGAGGGCCGAGGACCTGCTGAACCGTTACGGGTATGCCAGGGCGATCGTGCTGGCCCGTTTCGTTCCTGTTGTGCGTACTGTGCTGAATCCGCTGGCCGGGGCCTTGAACGTACCCGTCCGCCTGTTCACACTCTGGCAGGTCATCGGCGGGCTCATCTGGACCGTCGGTCTCGTGCTCTCCGGATACGCAATTGGTTCCTCCGTCCCCAACGTCGACCGCTACCTGTTGCCCATGGTGGCCGTGGTCGTGATGATCTCCCTGGTCCCGCTGGCCGTAGAAGTGCTTCGGGCCCGCTCCCACCGCACATCCGAGGGTGGTTCGCGTTGAGGCCGCTCGCCATGGACGGAAGCTCTCTCGACGGCGGGCCATACATGTCCATCGTCAATGTCGCCAGGAACGCACCTGCCTGGCTGGACTCGGTGCTCTCCGCCTGGTCCACCTACGGCCTCGCGCTGTTCGCCGTGCTCATGCTGGCGGCCTGGTGGCGCGTACGGCCCGGTGCCTCGCCGCGGACCGCCATGGCGCTGGCCGCCCCCCTCGTCGTGGTCGCAGCGTTCATCGCCGACACCATGATCAAGTCGCTGGTGAGCGAGCAGCGGCCCTGCCGGACCCTGCACACGGTCACACTGGAGGCGTGTCCTCCCATGAGTGACTGGTCCTTCCCCAGCAACCACGCCGCCATCGCCGCCGCGGCAGCCGTAGCCATCTGGCTCACCCACCGCCGCCTCGGAGCCATCGCCGTCCCCGCGGCCTTGCTGATGGCGTTTTCCCGTGTGTGGGTAGGAGCCCACTACCCCCACGACGTCATCGGCGGCCTGATCGTCGGGGCGGCCATCGCCTGGCCCCTGACACTCGCAGCGCGGCGCACCGCCCCACTGGTCGACCGCCTCCGCGACACCTCAATGCGCCCACTGGTAGCACCGCGATGAACGAAACAGCCCCGACGGCCAAGCACAACCGCAGCACAGGCGCGCTGGGCATCGCGGTGCTGTGCGCTGCACTCTTCGCAGTGCTGGCCATGGTCGTCACGCTCCACCACGGTCTGCCGTTGCCCGTGGACCAGAGCATGCACGTCTGGTCCGTACACCACCGCCCCGCAATCGCTGTCGCCCTCGCACGGGGCATCACCGCGACCGGCACCGGCGCCTTCCCGTATGCGTGCGCAGCGACCGCAGGACTCATAGCGGGACGCGACACACGCCGGCGCATATACATGGCGGCGGGCGCGATCGGATTCCTCGCCCTTGGCCAAGCCGTCCGCTCCGGCCTCCTCCACCTGATCGGGCGATCCCGGCCAGCCGCCGCCGACTGGGCCACGCACGCTTCCGGTTTCGCCTTCCCCTCCGGCCACGCCACCACCTCCGCGCTCATGGCAGGGCTGCTGGCCTGGGCCATCGCTCATAGAGCCCGCCCCGCCCTCGCGCGCACCAGCTGCGTGCTCCTCGTGGGCTGGGCCGTCGCCGTCGGCCTGAGCCGCATCTACCTCGGGGTGCACTGGCCCAGTGACGTCCTCGGCGGATGGCTGTTCGCCCTGGCCTGGCTCAGCCTCGGCGCGGCACTGATCCCGCTCGTCGGACGGCCGCACACTGTGCCGCCCGGTCGCCGCGTACGTACGGGAGTTGGCCGCGGCCGAGCCCGCCGCCCGGATCACCGCGCTCATCCCTGAGGCTGAGCCCACTTATCTGTGGCAGCGCATTCTGCACGGGGCGCCGTCGGGGCGGCCGCGTGTCAGAGAGCTGTCAAGGTCCCCGGGTCCGGTGGCCGGACGGGGCGCCGGGGCGGACTCTGGCCTTGTGAGCGCAGAGAAACGTGATCGGTCTCGTCATCGCCGTGGGCCTGCACGGGTACCGCATGGCGGCGCTGATCTCCCAGGAAGTTCTGAAGCCATGAGGCGCAGAGCCATGAGGCGCAGCATCACGCGCGAGGTGGGCCATGAGAAATCCGCTTCGTGACTCGGGCGCGGTTGCGGCCGCCGTGATCGCCCCGCCGGCGGTGGCGGCCCTGCTGGTGCCGTTCCGTACGGACCTGACGAACGCGACCTCGGCACTGATTCTCGTCGTGGTCGTCGTGGCGGTCGCCGCGATCGGGAACCGCATGGCGGGAGCCCTCGCGGCGCTGTCGTGCGCCGTCTGGTTCGACTTCTTCCTCACCCGGCCGTACCAGACGTTCACCATCAACGATGCCGACGACATCGAGACGGCTGTCCTGCTGCTGATCGTGGGTCTCGTTGTGTCGCAGCTGGCCGCCCGCGCCCGGCGACTGCAGGTGATCACGGTGACCGACGCCGGGCATCTCGCCCGGATCCACGAGACCGCGCAGCTCGTCCAGGCCGCCGGTTCCTCCGACAAGGTCGTCGACCATGTCCGGCGGCAGCTCATCGACGTACTGGAGCTGCGGGACTGCCGTTTCGAGTACGGCAGTCTGCTCGGGCGGCCGCCGCGGCTGGAACAGGACGGCGATGTGTTCGTGGCGCGCAGGCGCTGGGACGTCGAGCGGCGCGGCTGGCCGGACGGCGAGATCGAGCTCCGGGCCCTCGCAGGCGGCCACTACCGCGGCCGGTTCATGCTTCAGCCCGTCCCCGGTGCCGTCCCTTCCCGGCAGGCACGGCTCGTCGCCGTGACCCTCGCCGACCAGACGGGCTCGGCCCTGGACACGGAGGGGCCGGTCCTGGAGCGCTGACCGCAGGCGTCAGACACCAGCGGATTCCTCGGCGACGGCATGAGGATGCCGACATCCCCCCCACTGTCGGTCACAACACAGCTGGTTCCAGCACGACGGGCAGCTCCGCGAGGCCGCGGAAGGCCGGGAACGGAACCACCATCCAGGGCGCCTCACGCGCGGGGTCGGCCAGAGCCACCCGCGGGAAACGGCTGAACAGACCGGTGAGAGCGAGTTGCATCTCCAGTCTGGCCAGCGGCGCTCCCAGGCAGTAGTGAATGCCGTGCCCGAACCCCAGATGGGCACTTTGCGCGTTCTCCGATCGCGTCACATCGAACTGGTCCGGGGAGTCGAACTTCAGCGGGTCGCGGTTGGCCGAACTGAGCGCGATCTGAACCAGGGCGCCCTTCGGAATCCGCGTTCCGGCGATCTCTACATCCTCGGTCGCGAAACGGAACGTCGCGCTCTCCACCGAGCCGTCGTAGCGCACCAGCTCCTCCACCGCCTGGCCGACCAGCTCAGGGTTCTCCTGCACGGCACGGAGCTGTGCGGGATGGGTGAGGAGATGGTAGACGGCGTTGCCGATGAGGTAGGCGGTCGTCTTGTGACCCGCGAACATCAGCAGAAACGCTGTCGAGATCAGCTCCTGCTCGGTGAGCCCGCCGTCCGTGTCCCGGGCTGCGGTGAGTGCGCTGAGCAGGTCGTCGCCCGGGCGGCTGCGCTTACGTGTGAGGAGATCCGCGAAGTACGCGTGCAGGCTCTCCTCCGCCTTCTGCTGGGCCTGCTTGGATTCCTTGCTGAACCCGGTGTGCGCCACCGTGGTGGACCATTCCTGCACCTGTGACCGCTCGTCCGGCGGCACGCCGAGCAGTTCGCAGATCACGGTGATCGGCAGCGGGAAGGCGAACGCGGGCAGCAGGTCGACCGGTTCCCGGGCCGAGCATCCGTCCAGCAGCGTCTCGACGATGTCCTGGATCTGCGGCCGCAGCGCCTCCACACGGCGCGGGGTGAACTCGGAGTTGACCAGCTTGCGCAGCCGGGTGTGCTTGGGCGGGTCGGCGTTGAGCATGTGATCGTCCAGTGCCACGGACGAGTCACCGAAGATCCTTCGGTAGGCGTCCATGGCCCCGTACATGTCCTTGCTCAGCCGCGGATCCGCCAGGGCGGCCCGCGCGTCCTGGTACCGCGTGATCAGGTACGTGTCGATGCCGTGCGGCGGCCGCATGGGGCAGACGGGCGCCGTTTCCCTGAGGTTCGCGTAGACGGGGTGTGGGTTCCGTCGGAACTCGGGGGTGCACCGCTCGGCTGCGGTGGCTGGGTCATCCACTGTGGTCACGGACGGCTCCTGAGGTCGAAGATGGCCTCGGCGTTGCCGCCGAGGATGAGCTGCTGCGACGCCTTGTCGATCGGCAGCTTCTCGATCATGCGCATGAACTCCTCCAGGGGCACGGACATCGGCGGCGAGTCAGTGCCGAACAGCATCCGCTCCGGCCCCAGTACCTCCGCGTTGAGGCCCAGGTGCGCCGGGCTGAACGTGCTGGTGTCGACATACATGCGCTGCAGCGCCGCGCCCGGGTCGGCCGCCGGTGGGGCGGAGGGCGGCGTCGGGGCGGAGGGCTGCCCCGCCGGCGCGCCCCCACCCCAGTGCCGGGGGCGCGCCGCTGTCTGCAGGCGTTCCGACAGCAGTGCCAGCGCGCCGCCGCCGGTGGCACCGATCAGCCGCAGGCCGGGGTACTTGTCCAGCCACCCCGCGAACGCGATCATGGCCATGCCCATCGACACGTCGCCGAACCGGCCGATCTGCTCGACGAAGCCGAAGTCGTCGACCCGTTCCGTGCCGATCGGTTCGGCCGGGGCGTGCACCAGGACCGGCACTCCCGTCTCGGCGGCCAGCGCGAAGAAGGAGTCGGCTCGCGGAGAGCCGAGCAGCTCGCCGTGGACACTGGATGTGGTGATCAGGCCGACGAAGGCGGGGTCCGCGAGCGTCTCGCGTACCCCATCCAGGTGATCGTCGTCGCCGAACGGGTTGGCGTACACATACCCGCGCAGCTGGTCGGGGAAGGATGCGATCAGGCCCGACATCCAGTCGTGGAAGCCGCGCAGCCGGTCCCGTGGTTGCGCGTAGTTGTCGACGCCCGGGACTCGCGCCATCGCGCCGGCGCCGACCGGACTGCCGATGATGGTGAGGTCGATCCCGGCCTCGGCGCGGGCGGCGAGCATCCCGTCGACGTCGGTCAGGCTGGGGGGCATGGGGAAGCGTCGGGCTGCCTCCGGTGGGGACAGATGCCCGTGGATATCGATGATCATGTGCGACTTCCCGGGTTCGGTGTGAGTGCGTGGGCGACCGCGACACAGTCCTCGTCGCCGAGTCCCTGCTCGGTGGCGCGGACGTGGGTCTCCGCGGCTGCGGCGGCGAGCGGAAGCCGCAGTCCGGCCGCCGCGGCCTGGTCCGCGACGAGCATGAGGTCCTTGGCCATCAGGCGCAGCCGGAAGTCGGGCTTGTCGAAGCGCCCGGCTGCCAGGCGTTTCGACTTGAACGCCATGACCGGCGAGGCGAAGCCGCTGCCGGCGATCGTGCTGAGGACGAGCTTCCGGTCGAGTCCGGCGGCGGCTGCCAACTCGACGGCCTCGGCCAGAGCCTGCACCTCGATCCCCATCAGCAGGTTGAGGAGCAGCTTCATCCGCATGCCGGAACCGAGTTCGCCGAGGTGGACGACCTCCTTGCCCAGCAGTTCGAGCAGCGGCCGCCCCGCGGTGAAGACCCGCTCCTCGCCGCCGACGAAGAGGCGCAGCTCCCCGGTGCGGGCGTGCTCCCGGTTGCCGAGCATGCCGACGTCCAGAACGGAGTGCGTGTCCCCGGTGAGGCGGACGACCTCGTCGGGGGCGACTGTGCTGGCGCAGACCAGGGCGCCGGGGTACGGGCCCCCGGCCAGGACCCCGTCCGGTCCCCGCAGCACGGCTCCGAGGGCTTCGCCGTCGGCCACGGTGCAGATGGCAGCGCTCGTGCCCTCGACGGCATCGGCCGGATGGGCTGCGGCGAAGGCGCCGGCCTGGGCGAGCGGCGCGGTCCGCTCCGCGGTGCGGTTCCAGACCCGTACCTGAATGCCCTGGTCAAGAAGGCGGGTGGCCAGGCCGGTTCCCATCGTGCCGAGACCGAGGACGGCGACAGGGCCGTCGGGGCGCTTCATGCCTTACCTCCCACGGTCTCCTGAATGACCCGGAACCGCAGCGACTGGGTCTCGTCGACCCACTCGCGCAGCGGAGCCACCAGTGCGCGGTGGTCCTCGCCCTGCTGCCAGGCGAAGAAGTGCTCGGGCGTCTCCCACTCGCTGGTGATCACCCACTGCCGGGATCCGTCGAGCGGTTCGCCCAGTCGGTCGATGAGGTGTCCGGGGACGCGGGCGACGGACTTGCGTATTCGCTCGTACACGTCCAGAAACCCTTGCTCGCCGCCCTCGACGACGTGGACCGCGTACACCACGGACAGCCGCTCGGCCGATTGGCCCTTCTGCGCAGTGCTCATGTCTCCTCCTGATGGTGAGATCTGGCAGAACACGACTCCAACCGACTCATGGCTCCCGTGGCCACGCAACTCCGAAGTGGGGACAGCCCAACGGAGAGAAGGGCTCCCCGACGGTTGCTAGCCCGTACGGGTGAGAATCGAATGGCCCTTTTCGGAGGCGGTCCTGGACGCCTGACACCCCCTCAAGGGGGACCCGCTTGATCCTTGACGATCAGTTGAGGCCACGCTGCCGCGACGCCGGCTCGTCCCGGAGGACGGCAGGCCGGCGACGCATGCTGAATCGAGGCCAGGGAGCTTGCGTGAAATTCCTGTGCTGCGGTGGTGCTGGAGCCCCCAGCGCGCCGGTGACGGCGCGCCTTCGGCGGGGGCGACCGGGTCAGCGCATTCGCACCCGGGACCCGTATTCCTCCGCCGAGTCCGCCGAGTCCGCCGAGTCCGCCGAGTCCGCCGAGTCCGCCGAGTCCGCCGAGACGGCCGAGTCCGCCGAGTCCGCCGAGTCCGCCGAGTCCGCCGAGACGGCCGAGTCCGCCGAGTCCATTGAGTTGATTGGGCCCTCCACCGGAGTCGGATCGAGGTAGAACCACTGAGCCGTCGGCCCCGGCACATGCGCCGCGCTGTTGTCGGGCGGCGGCTGCGCCTCGGATGCCGACGGGCCGGGCGGGGCCGGCGCGTTCGGTGTGTCCGGGCGCAGCAGCTCCACGCGTACGTCCGATCCTCGGTGCTGTGCCACGAACTCGTCCACCTGGCTGCGACAGGCGTGGTCCCAGTGCGCCACGGCGGTCAGATCGAGCCGTACCCTCGACTTCCCGGCGGCGGCGACCGTCTCCAGCGCGTCGATCAGCTTCGGCAGCCGTAGGAAGGTCATATTGCCCGCCATGACCAACTTCGCGGTGTCGCCCTCCACGCTGGTGCGTACCGAGGTCTGTGACATCCGCAGCGCGGCCAGCACAATGCCCGCCGCCAGACCCACCAGGACGCCTTCGAGCAGAGCGGTGGCGACGATCGCGACCGTGGTGAGGGTCATCACCACGAGCTCGCCGCGGTCCTGCCGCCACATCTTCGGGAATTCCTCCGGCGCGAACAACTTCCAGCCGCTGTGCACCAGCACACCCGCCAGTACGGAGATCGGGATGAGAGCCAGCACACTCGGCAGCAGCAGGGCGAACGCGAGCAGCCACAGGCCGTGCAGCGTGCGGGACAGCCTGGTCTTGGCCCCTGCCTGCACATTGGCCGAGCTGCGTGCGACAACCGCGGTCATCGGCAGCGCGCCGAGAAAGCCGCAGAGGGCATTGCCTGCCCCCTGGGCAATCAACTCGGAGTTGTAGCGGGTGCGTTCGCCGGTGTGCATGCGGTCCGCGGCAGCTGCGGTGAACAGGCTCTCCGCCGAGGCGATGATGGTGAAACCTGGCGAAACCAGTCAGCATCCGGGAGTTGATCGCACGCATCCGGGCCGTGACCCGCCGCACCGCAGCATGGTCGGGTGCCGCGTCTGCCGCGGAAGCCGCCAACGGCGCCGGGGCCTTACCGCGGGCGGCTGTGGCGAACCCGCCCGCCACAGCACCCGACTGGGGATTGGGGGCATCTGCGTGGCAGGACCCCGAACCCTCGCCCGTACCCGGCCGCATAGCGCCGCAGTCCTCCCCGACCGGGGCGGCTGGTCGTCGACCGCCGCACCCGCGAGGTCTGGATCGGGGAAAGGCCGATCATCCTCACCCCCAAGGAGTTCGACCTGCTGGCCCTCCTGGCCGAGGACCCCGGGGCGGTCTACTCGCGCCAGGACATCCTTGACCGGGTCTGGGATCTGCATTTCCACGGCCCCACCAAGACCCTGGACGTCCATGTCGCCACGCTGCGGCGCAAGTTGGGTGACCCGGCCTGGATCCAGACCTTGCGCGGGGTGGGCCTGCGCCTCGCCGTACGCCCCCGCACCGACACCAACCACCCGGAATCACAGCCCCGATGACACGCCGACTGCTGCTCAGCTATCTGACCCTCGCGGCCCTCGTCCTCGTCTGCCTGGAGTTCCCACTTGGCTACGTCTACGCTCGGGCCGAGCGTGAGCGCGCCACCAACGCCGCCACGGAAGAAGCGGAATCGGTCGCCGACTACGCTGCCCTCTCCCTCGCCTACGGCCGCCCCAAGGAACTCGCCGAACGGGTCGACGTCTGCGCAGCACGCATCGGTGGCCGACTCCTGGTTGTGGACAGCAGTGGCACCCTGCTCGCCACCTCGCACCCGCTCAGCCGCGACCAGCAGGCCGGGCTCGCCCAGCACCCGGAGATCGCTGCCGCGCTGCTCGGTGGTGACGGAGCCAACGTACGCACCTCCACCATCGGCGGCGTCCAGTGGCTCTCGGTCGCCGTTCCGGTACGGCATGGTGCGACGCTTCCCGGCGCCGTACGCCTCACTGTCCCCACCGACGAGATCGCGAACAACGTCCACCGGGTGTGGCTTGTGCTGGGACTCGGCGGGCTCGGGGTGCTGGCCGTTGTAACCATGGCCGCCTTCGCGCTGGCCCGGTGGATTGGCCGCCCGATCCTCGAACTGGAGCGCGCCGCCCACACGTTGGCCGGCGGCAGCCTCTCCACCCCGGCCTCCGTCACCACAGGCCCGCCCGAAGTACGCAGCCTGGCCGCCACTTTCAACCGCACGGCCGCCCTGCTTGAGCATCTGCTCGCTGCACAGAGCGCCTTCGCGGGCGAGGCGTCCCACCAGTTGAAGACCCCGCTTGCCGCGCTGCGGCTGCGCCTGGACAACATGGAACCCGGTATCCCGCCCCACGTGCGCGGCAACCTGAACGCGGCGATGACCGAGACCGACAGGCTGGCCAGAATGGTCGAGGGCCTCCTCGCCTTCGCCCGGATGGAGGAGACCGCGCTCACGCCCGAACCCGTCGACCTGGACCGGGTACTGCAGGACCGCACCCTCGCCTGGTCCGGGCTGTACGCCCGGGAGGGCGTCCGCCTCGTCCTCAAGGGCAATCCGGTCGGCATCGCCCTCGCGGTGCCTGGCGCCCTCGAACAGATTCTGGACAACCTGCTCTCCAACGCCCTGCGCGTCGCCCCCACGCGCAGCGTGGTGACCGTCTCCCGGCGGCTCTCGGCCACGGCGGCGGAGCTGCAGGTCGAAGACCAGGGCCCCGGTATGACCGCCGAACAACGCAACCGCGCGTTCGACCGCTTCTGGCGTGCCCCCGACGCCCCCAAGGGTGGCACCGGCCTCGGCCTCCGCCCTCGTTCAGCGCCTCATCCTGGCCAGTGGCGGCGAGGCCCTGCTCCTCCCCGCCCCGGGCGGCGGCCTCCGGGCCCTCATCCGCCTCCAGCCCGCGGCGCCCCGCCGCTCCAACAGCTTGCCGAGTCTCCCGCACCCCCGCCGCCGCCCGGCGGCAGGCGTGTGTACGGCTGCGGGGAAGCGGTGAAATCGGCCCGTCGCCGCGCCGCCTACAGCTCGCTGCTGTGGTCACGTGCCCCATTGCTGCTCATGTCCGCGGCAGACGCTCGATCGCCACCATGGCAGCGTCGTCGTCCAGATATCCGCCTGCATGGCTGAGCAGGTCGTTGCACAGGTAACTCAGGAGGGCGCGAGGTCCCTCGCCGGACCAGACGGTCACCCGTTCAGCCAAGGGGTAGAACGTGCCGGCCTTGTCGCGGGCCTCGATGACACCGTCCGTGTAGAGCAGGACGATGTCGCCGACCTCGAAGGCAAAGACTTCGGCGGCGAAGGCGGCCTCCACGAATTCGGTGAGGCCCAGAGGCGGTGCCGGGCGGCGAACTTCGAGCGGGGTGACCTGGCCATCACGCAGCAGCAGAGGTGGAGGGTGGCCGCAGTTGATCACGTGCAGGGCCGACTCGTCGTCGGGGACGTCGAGCACGGCAGCGGTGATGAATGTTTCGCTGTAATCCTCCATGTCGCTTCCAGGGGCTCCGGGGTCGGTCAGGTCCGAGGAGACGGTTCGCTCCAAATAGGCCACCAACACCGGCAGGTCGGCCTGCTGGTGGGCGGCGGCCCGGAAGGCGCCGAGGAGGAGAGCGGCGTCTCCGATCGCCTCCAGGCCCTTGCCCCGCACGTCACCGATGATGAGCCTGGTTCCCTGGGCTGTGCGGGCGGCGGCATACAGGTCGCCGCCGATCTGCGCCTCGGCTTCGGCGGCCAGATAGACGGAGGCGATGCGCAACGAGCCGATCCGGTGGGGAAGCGGCCGCAGCACCACTTCCTGTGCCGCCTGGGCCACCCAGCGCAGCTGGGTCAGTTCCTTCTCGTGCCGTTCCCGCAGATGGGCGAGGAAGGTCACGAACACCGAGATCAGGATCAGAGCGATGATCTGGAAGGTGTGGTTCAGGTCGGTGAGGCTGGTGCGCAACATCGCGACCACGGCCTGAGCCAGCACGGCTACCGCGCCGACGAGGCCCGTCGTCCGAGGACCGGCGAAAGACGCCGTGATAGCGGGAGCGGCGACCAGGAAGGGGCCGAGGTGGACGTCGGGCGGAGCCAGGATGTCGACCACCGTGACGATCGCGATCAGCGCGAGCGGTACCGCCACCAGCACATGCCCCTGCTTCCATGACCAGCGCTCATCCCCACGGAGTCGTCGAGAGCCCATGGACCCTGAATACACCGCACCACGGCCGAGCGCCGCGCGCCCTGCCGTGGTGTGCTGCTGGAGCGCCGCACTCCGAGCGACCCGGCCGAGCCGAGAGGCGCGCTGTGTCCTCGCCGCCGGGCTCGCCCGCACGGCCGCTGAGGGGCACAAGGGTCCGGCGCTGACGGTGTCTCTCGCCGGGTTCGCTAAGCCTGGCCGGCGTGCAGGCTCTCCAGGCGCCGCTGGAGCACCTGCAGCGCCCCGCGCTGACGGCCCGGGACACCCTGGCGCAGCCTGACGAGCGCCGGCGCGAGTGAGCGTGCCCGGGGCAGATCGCGGATCTGTTCCCACTGGTGGTGGGCCCGGTCGACCGCCCCTTCGACATCGGGATCGTCCGGGGCCTGCCTACGCGTCAGCCGGGCTTCGGCGGCGGCCATCCACAACTCGCAGCTGAGACCGGGATCCCGGGCGAGCCGGGCGAGATCGGCCCGGACCTCCAGCCAGTGGATGGCCTGCACCGAGCCGGGGCCGTGGGTCCGTAGCTCCTGCTGTTCCCAGGCCGCGGCCGCCGCCGCGGCCTCGGCGTGCCGCCCGGCCTGCGCGGCGGCGAGAATCGCCGGATGCGGGTCGGAAGCCACCGCGGCCCGCGCGGCCGGGACGCCCGCGGGCGGAGGAGTGCCGATCCTGAGCAGCAGCGCGTCGTCGGTGCCGGCCCGCGCCGCGGCCTGTTCGTGCAGCGTGGCACGGTCCGGCCGTGCGCCGCTGCGCCAGATCGCCGCGCACGCCTTCAGATAGACGGGGTCCGCGGTCCCGCGGCGTGGGGACGCCGGCGCGATACGGCCGTAGAGACGGACGCCATGCCCGAGGGTGAGGCCTTGCGCCGCGATGTGCTGCCACGCCTGGGCATCGGCGACCAGATCGACGACCACAGTCGTGGTGTCCGGACGCCGGATCGCCAGTTCGCCCGCGAGCCAGTGCCAGGGAAGCGCCGTGTAGCGCATGGTCGTGGGTGTCGTCCGGGCGAGCGCGAGATGCAGGAGCCGCTGCCTGCGGTCCAGCTGCAGCTGCCCGGCGATGTACAGGGACAGCGGCCCTTCCGCGGTCGCGGTCGCCCGGATCCGGGTGAGTACGGTCTGGGGGTCGAGCGGATCGGCGAGCTCGATCACGGTCGCGGCAGGTGTGCCCGTCAGCGCGCTGGGCGGTACGGCGGCGAGCGCGGGCAGCACCGAACTCGCGTCGATGAGACGGCCCTTGCCGACCGGGGCGGCTGCGATGAGCAGTGCGGTTCCCGGTTCTGCTGTGTCCCCTCCGTTGATCACCACAACCAGCACCGTAGCCGACGCCGCCTCGACCGAAGCCGAACCCGAAGCCGAATCCGCCCGCAGGGTGCGATACACCCTGGCCGAAGGCTTCCGGCCGTGCGGGCGGCCCGCCGGAGCCCACGGCCCGGCACGGCGGCCGGGCGGCAGCGCACACGGGCAGGGCTGTACGAGTCGTACGGCACCCACGCGCCGCCGATTCTTGTCATGGCCCTTGTAGGGCGGGGGGCACGCTGCTATTCCACCGGTTAGGAAAGTTTCCTTCCAGTCGTATCCGTCAGGCAGCCGAATCCGTTGGTCCGTCGTATCCGCCAGTCAGTTTCAACCGCCGGTCATCTCTGTCCGGCAGTCAGTCCCGCCCCCACCAGCCCAGGCAAGGGAGACCCCCCATGAGATTGGCACGGTTCTGGTTACGCTCGCTCGGCGGCGTCGGCGCCCTCGGCGCCGCCCTGCTCCTCGGCCTCACCGCGGCGCCCACAGCCCCGGCCGCCCCTGCGGCGTCCGCGGCCCCGGCGGCTGCCGCCGTCACCCACGAGGCCGAGAACGCGGTCATCTCGCAAGGCGTTGTCGAGTCCAATCACGCCGGCTTCACCGGCACCGGCTTCGTCAACTACAACAACAGCACCGGCAGTTATGTCGAGTGGACGGTCGACGCCGCCCAGTCCGGCAGCACCTCGCTGACCCTCCGCTACGCCAACGGCACCACCGCCAACCGTCCGATGGACATCACCGTCAACGGCGCCGTCGCCGCCGCCGAGCGCGCCTTCCCCGGCACCGGCGCCTGGACCTCCTGGGCCACGACCACCGTCACCGCCGACCTCAAGGCCGGCGCCAATATCATCCGGGCCACCTCAACCACGGCCAACGGCGGTCCCGACGTGGACCATCTCGCTGTCGAGACGGGCGGGCCGGCCCCCGGCGACAAGACCCCCGTCGCGATCAACGGACAGCTCAAGGTCTGCGGCACCAAGCTCTGCAACCAGTACGGCAAACCCGTTCAGCTGCGCGGCATGAGCACCCACGGTCTGCAGTGGTACAGCCAGTGCGTGACCTCCGGCTCACTCGACGCCCTGGCCACCGACTGGAACGCCGACGTCCTGCGCATCTCCATGTACATCCAGGAGGGCGGCTACGAGACCAACCCGCGCAAGTTCACCGACCTGGTCCACTCGATCATCGAGCAGGCCACCGTGCGCGGGCTGTACGTGATCGTCGACTG
The DNA here is from genome assembly GCF_042736455.1 of Streptomyces sp. NPDC060064. Lineage (NCBI taxonomy): Bacteria > Bacillati > Actinomycetota > Actinomycetes > Kitasatosporales > Streptomycetaceae > Streptomyces > Streptomyces sp. NPDC060064. The sequence goes on along the minus strand of NZ_JBHWWF010000036.1, from coordinate 47,756 downwards.
GCACATGCTCAGCCCCGGCGACCCGAACGTGAACCTCTCCCGCGCCAAGACCTTCTTCACCGAGATCTCGCAGCGCCACGCCAACAAGAACAACCTGCTGTACGAGATCGCCAATGAGCCCAGCGGTGTGAGCTGGTCGAAGATCAAGAGCTACGCCGAGCAGCTCATTCCGGTCATCCGGCAGAGCGACCCGGACACCCCGATCCTGGTCGGCACCCGCGCCTGGTCATCCCTCGGCGTCTCCGAGGACTCGGACGAGAAGGAGATCGTGAACAACCCGGTCAACGCCTCCAACATCATGTACACGTTCCACTTCTACGCGGCCTCGCACGGCACCGAGTACCTCAATACGCTCTCTCGTGCCGCCGACAGACTCCCCATGTTCGTCACCGAGTTCGGCACCCAGACCGCCTCCGGCGACGGCGGCAACAACTTCACCAGGGCCCAGCAGTACATCGATCTGATGGCGAGCAAGAAGATCAGCTGGTCCAACTGGAACTACTCCGACGACGAACGCTCCGGCGCCGTCTTCAAGGAAGGAACCTGCAACAAGAACGGTCCCTGGACCGGCACCGGACAGCTCAAGCCCGCCGGTGTCTGGGTCCGCGACCGGGCCAGGACCCCGGACGACTTCCCGACAAGCTGACACCGGCTCCGTCTGGACCCCGCCCGCCCATGTGATCCCATGGGCGGGCGGGGTGTACTGAAAGACAGGAGCAGGAGCAGCAGTGACCAGCTATCGCCAGCCGGGAATCGTCCTCACCGACCGGCACTTCACCGTCCCGCTCGACCACGCCGACCCGGCGGGGGAGCAGCTCGAGCTGTACGGCCGCGAAGTCGTCGCGAGCGGGCGGGCCGGCGCGGATCTGCCCTGGCTGGTCTATCTGGAGGGCGGCCCCGGCTTCGGTGCCCGCCGCTTCATCGGCAAACAGGCGTGGCTGGGACGGGCCGTGCAGGAGTACCGGGTGCTGCTCCTCGACCAGCGTGGCACCGGCCGCTCCACTCCGCTGAACCGCCAGACACTGTCGCTGCGCGGCGGACCGCAGGCCCAGGCCGACCACCTCGCGAACTTCCGGGCCGACAGCATCGTGCGCGACTGCGAGACGATCCGGCCGCGGCTCACCGGCGGCGCGCCGTGGACCGTACTGGGCCAGAGCTTCGGCGGATTCTGCGCCACGCACTATCTCTCCACGGCGCCCGAGGGCCTGCGCACGGTGCTTGTCACCGGCGGTCTGCCCTCCCTGGACGCCGGCGCCGAGGACGTCTACCGAGCCGCGTACCCCCGCATCCAGCGCAAGACCGAGGCCCACTACGCCCGCTACCCGCAGGACGTGGAACGGGCCCGCCGTATCGCCGCGCATCTCGCGGAGCACAAGATCGTGCTGCCGGGCGGCTACGCCCTCACGCCCGAGGCCTTCCAGTCACTCGGCATCCTGCTCGGCGGCGGGGAGGGCAGCCACCAGCTGCACTATCTGCTGGAGGACGCCTTTGTCCGTACGCGAGCGGGGTACGAACTCTCCGACGCGTTCCAGGAGAGCGTGCTCGCCACCCTCTCGCACGCCGCACATCCGCTGTACGCCGTACTGCACGAAGCGATCTACGCCCAGGGCGCGGAGCCGACCGCCTGGGCGGCCGAACGGGTCCGGGCCGAATTCCCGCAGTTCGACGCTGCCACAGCCCTGGCCGGTGACGGGCCCCTGCTGTTCACCGGGGAGACCGTCCACCCCTGGCACTTCGAGGTGGACCCAGCGCTGCGCCCGCTGCGCGAGGCCGCGGAACTCCTCGCCGCGCGCACCGATTGGACCCCGCTGTACGACCCGGCCCGGCTCGCCGCCAATCGTGTGCCGGTCGCCGCGGCCATCTACCACGACGACATGTACGTCGACACGGAGCACTCGCTGCGCACGGCGCGCACCATCCGCGGACTGCGCACCTGGGTCACCGACGAGTACGAGCACGACGGGGTGCGGGCGGGCGGTCCGCGCGTCCTCGACCGGCTGCTCTCCCTCGCCCGGGCGGAGCTCTGACGCACATTCAGCGCCGTATCCTGCGCCCATGACCGAGCAGTTGGAACCCATGCCCGACGACTGGCAGCGCGCGCTGGCCGTGGTCGCCCACCCCGACGATCTCGAGTACGGCTGCGCCGCGGCCGTCGCCGGCTGGACCGACGGCGGACGTGAGGTCGCCTACCTCCTGGCCAGCCGCGGCGAGGCCGGCATCGACACCATGGAACCGGCCCGGTGCGCCCCGCTGCGCGAGCAGGAGCAGCGGGCGAGCGCGGCCGTCGTCGGCGTCTCCACGGTGGAGTTCCTGGACCACAAGGACGGAGTGATCGAGTACGGGACGGGGCTGCGCCGGGACATCGCGGCGGCCATCCGGCGCCACCGGCCCGAGCTGGTCATCACCCTCAATCACCGTGACACCTGGGGCGGAACCGCGTGGAACACCCCCGACCACCGGGCCGTGGGCAGGGCCACGCTGGACGCGGCAGGGGATGCGGGAAACCGCTGGATCTTCCCCGAACTCATCGCCGAGCAGGGCCTCGAGCCGTGGAACGGGGTGCGATGGGTGGCCGTCGCGGGCTCCGCAACGCCCACCCACGCGGTCGACGCGACGCCCGGCCTGGAGCGCTCCGTACTCTCGCTGCTGGAGCACCGCAGCTATATCGAGGTGCTGACGGACCAGGACCCGGAGACGTACTGCCGCAACTTCCTCACCGGAAGCGCCCAGGGTGCGGCGGAGCGCTTCGGCGGCCGTCCTGCGGTCACCTTCGAGCTGTTCCGGCGCTGACGTCGGCGGTCCGGCTTTCTGATAGTTCGTCAGAATGGGGCCGGGCAGCAGTGTGGACTCCGTCGCGCTCCGCGCGCTTGTGCTGCGCTCCCTGCGGTACAGCCATCGCGAGCAGGGCCGGCCGCGCCGCGGGCAGGTGCCGGCCCGCGCCGAGGCCGCCGAGTCCGGCCCCGGCTCGTACGGACCGGCTTCGCGATCCACCGGTACGACCGGGCGTACCGGTCCGCACGGCTCGGCAGCGTCACCGGTCAGGTCGAGCGCAGGGCCCGTTGTGCCGTACGGATGCGGTGCGACGGGATCCGGCGGGCGCGCCGGGCCGGTGCGGACGTCGATCTCGTCCCGCCGACCCGCCACCGGCACGGCGCCCTCTCCTGAGGGTTGCGCCACGGGTCCGGGCCAGGCCGAAGCAGGCCTGATCGGGTCTTCCGTAGAGGCAAGCGACCGCTTAGTATGCGAAGGAGCAGAGTACCGCCTACGGTTTGTGGAGGCCCCGAAATGCAGGCATGGCGAGTGCACCGGAACGGCGAGCCGAGCGAGGTGATGCGACTCGAAGAGGTGGACCGGCCCACGCCGGGCGAGGGGCAGCTGCTGCTGAAGGTCCGCGCCGCGAACATCAACTTTCCCGACGCGCTGCTCTGCCGCGGCCAGTACCAGATCAGGCCGCCGCTGCCGTTCACGCCGGGTGTGGAGATCTGCGGTGAGACCGAGGACGGCCGCCGGGTGATCGCCAACCCCGCGCTGCCGAACGGCGGACTCGCCGAGTACGTCGTCGCCGACGCGGCGGCGGTGCTGCCCGCGCCCGAGGCCCTGGACGACGCCGAGGCGGCCGCACTGCACATCGGCTACCAGACGGGCTGGTTCGGGCTGCACCGCCGTGCGCACCTCCAGGCGGGGGAGACGCTGCTCGTGCACGCCGCGGCGGGCGGCGTCGGCAGCGCCGCCGTCCAGCTCGGCAAGGCGGCCGGCGCGCGGGTGATCGGTGTCGTCGGCGGCGCGGAGAAGGCGCGCACGGCAAGGGAGCTCGGCTGCGACATCGTCATCGACCGCCGGAAGGACGACATCGTCGCCGCGGTCAAGGAAGCCACCGGCGGCCGCGGCGCGGACGTCGTCTACGACCCGGTCGGCGGTGACGCCTACGCCAAGTCGGTGAAGTGCATCGCCTTCGAGGGCCGGATCGTGATCGTCGGCTTCGCCAGCGGCTCGATCCCCACCCCGGCCCTCAACCACGCCCTGGTGAAGAACTACTCGATCGTCGGCCTCCACTGGGGCCTGTACAACACGATGGAGCCGAGCGCGATCCGCGACTGCCACGAGGAGCTGACCAAGCTCGCTGCGCAGGGCGTGATCAAGCCGCTGATCAGCGGGCGCGTCGCCATGAAGGACGCCGCGGACGCCGTCCAGCGCGTCGCGGACGGCACGACCACGGGCCGCCTGGTCGTCATCCCGGAAGGAGAAGCCCGATGACGGACGCCACCGAAGTGCGCAGCCGCACTGAGCAGTTGCTGGCCGCGCACCCGCCGGCCACCACGGACCGCACCGACTTCCTGAAGGCACGCTTCGACGCCGGCCTCGCCTGGGTGCACTACCCCAAGGGCCTCGGCGGACTCGACGCCCCGCGCACGCTGCAGACCGCCGTCGACGCCGAGCTGACGGCTGCCGGCGCGCCCGACAACGACCCGCGCCGTATCGGTATCGGCCTCGGCATGGCCGCGCCGACCATCCTCAAGTACGGCTCCGAAGAGGTGAAGCAGCGCTTCCTTCGTCCTCTGTGGGTCGGCGAGGAGGTGTGGTGCCAGCTGTTCAGCGAGCCGGGCGCGGGCTCCGACCTCGCGGCGCTCGGCACCCGGGCCGTACGGGACGGCGACGACTGGGTCGTCAACGGCCAGAAGGTGTGGACGTCCAGCGCCCATGTGGCCCGCTGGGCGATCCTCATCGCCCGCACCGACCCGGACCTGCCCAAGCACCGGGGCATCACCTACTTCATCTGCGATATGACCGACCCGGGTGTCGAGGTGCGGCCGCTGCGCCAGATCACCGGTGAGGCGGAGTTCAACGAGGTCTTCCTGACCGATGTGCGTATCCCCGACGCACACCGCCTCGGCGAGGTCGGCGAGGGCTGGAAGGTCGCCCAGACCACCCTTATGAACGAACGGGTCTCCATCGGCGGCAGCCGCCTCCCGCGCGAGGGCGGGATGATCGGCCCGATCGCGCAGACCTGGCGCGAACGCCCCGAACTGCGCAACCACGATCTGCACCAGCGGCTGCTGACGCTCTGGGTGGAGGCGGAGGTCGCCCGGCTGGCCGGAGAGCGGCTGCGCCAACAGCTCGCCGCCGGCCAGCCGGGCCCCGAAGGCAGCGGAATGAAGCTCGCCTTCGCCCGCCTCAACCAGGAGATCAGCGGCCTCGAGGTCGAACTCCGCGGCGAGGAAGGTCTGTTGTACGACGACTGGACCATGAGCCGTCCCGACTTCGTCGACTTCACCGGGCGCGACGCCGGCTACCGCTATCTCCGCTCCAAGGGCAACTCCATCGAGGGCGGCACCAGCGAAGTGCTGCTGAACATCGTCGCCGAACGCGTCCTCGGGCTGCCCTCCGAGCCGCGCAACGACAAGGACGTCGCCTGGAAGGACCTGGCCCGATGACGACTCAGCCCACACAGCCCGATCTGCTGTACTCCGAGGCCGAGGACGACCTGCGGGCCGCCGTACGCTCTCTGCTCGCCGACCGCGTCGATACGGCGTCCGTCCTGGTGCGCGCCGAGTCCGGTACGCCGTACGACCCCGAGCTGTGGAAGGCGCTCGCCGGGGACATCGGCGCGGCGGGACTCCTCGTACCCGAGAAGCTCGGCGGGCACGGCGCGAGCCACCGCGAGGCCGCCGTCGTGCTGGAGGAGCTGGGCCGCAGCGTCACCCCCGCGCCGTATCTCACCAGCTCCGTCATCGCGACCCGGACCCTGCTCGCGCTCGACACGGAGACGGAGGCCGTCGCCGGGCTGCTGACCGAGCTGGCGGCCGGCCGCCGGACCGCCGTCCTCGCCGTGCCGCTGTCGGCTTCGCCCGACGGGCCGCTCCCGGTCGACGCACGCAGGATCACCGGTGTAGCGGATGCCGCTGCCGCCGATGTCCTCCTGGTGCTCAAGTCCGACGGCCTGTACGCGGTCGAGACGGCGAACGCCACCCTCGAGGCGCTGACCCCGCTCGATCTGACCCGTCCGCTCGCCGCCGTCACCCTCGACGACACGGCCGATGCCACCCGGCTCGCGGACGCGGAGACCGCTGAGACGGCCGTACGCCGCGGACTGCTCGCCGGGGCCGGGCTGCTCGCCTCCGAGCAGCTCGGACTCGCCGAATGGTGCCTGGAGGAGACGGTCCGTCACACCCGCGAGCGCCACCAGTTCAACCGGCCCATCGGTTCGTTCCAGGCGCTCAAGCACCGCATGGCCCAGATGTGGCTGGAGGTCGTCTCGGCCCGGGCCGCGGCCCGCAACGCGGCGGACGCCCTCGCCACGGACAGCTCCGACGCCGCCCTCGCGGTGACCGTGGCGCAGACATACTGCTCCCGGGTGGCCGTGCGCGCGGCTGAGGAGTGCGTCCAGCTGCACGCCGGTATCGGCATGACCTGGGAACACCCCGCTCATCTGTACCTCAAGCGCGCCAAGTCCGACGAGATCGCCCTGGGCACGCCGGGCCGCCACAAGGAGGCGCTGGCCGCACTGGTCGACCTGCAGGCTCCGTAGGGGGCTGTGCACCGAGGCACTGTTCACCGCAACTCGGGCCGCCGCGCCGACCATCGGCGCGGCGGCCTGCTCGATGCCGCCGGAACTCAGCTCCGCGTGAGCAGGGCCGTGCGGCCCGCCCGCGCCGTCCGACGCGGCAATCACCAGACGGGATCCGGCCGTTCACCACCCGGGACCGCCACGCCTCCGGCACCCGGGACCGCCACGCCCCTGATCCGTTCGGCCGCTGGACGGCGAGCTCCCCGCGCTCCGGCAGCCGTCTTGAGCACCAGGTGACGGATGGCCGAACTCTTCGCGCTGCTCTGCCCATTGGGCTGCCCCGGGCGGATACTCACCGGTGTCCCTCCCGACCCGCAGAGCCCGGAGGCACCATCGTGCTGACCACCCGTCGCAGAGCCGTCACCACCCTCGCCGCCGCGCTGGCCGGCGCCGTCGCCGTGCCCGCCTATGCGCAGGCCGCCGAGAAGCACGGCGGGCAGACCGGCCCGCAGCCGCTCCGCCGGGCCCACGCCCACAACGACTACCTGCATGAACGGCCCCTCCACGACGCCCTGTCGCACGGCTTCACCAGCGTGGAGGCCGATATCTTCCTGGTGAACGGCGAGCTGCTCGTCGCCCATGAGCCGGCGGACCTCGACCCGACCCGCACCCTGCGCTCGCTCTACCTCGACCCGCTGCTGGCCCGGGTGAAGGCCAACCACGGCTCCGTGTACCGCGGTTACCGGCGGCCCGTCCAGCTGCTGATCGACATCAAGACGGACGGCGCCGCCGCGTATCTTGAACTCGACCGCCAGCTGCGGCACTACCGGCGGATGCTCAGCACCTACGCGTACGGCCATGTCCGCCTCGGCGCCGTCACCCCGGTCATCTCCGGCGACCGCGCCGCCCGCGTACCCATGGAGGCGCAGCGCGTGCGGTACGCCTTCTACGACGGCCGCCTCGAAGACCTCGGCACCACCGCCCCCGCCTCCTTCGTCCCGCTGATCTCCAGCAACTGGACGGAGAGCTTCAGCTGGCTGGGCACCGGCCAATTCCCGGCCGCCGAGCGGCAGAAGCTGCACGCGATCGTCGCCGACGCTCATGACCACGGGCAGCGCGTCCGTTTCTGGGCGACGCCCGACGTGGCCGGTCCCGACCGCGACGCAGTGTGGACCGAGCTGCTCGCCGCCCGCGTCGACCACATCAATACGGATGATCTGGCCGCGCTCGAGCACTTCCTCCGCGCACGGGGTCAGTAGACATCGGGGGCGTCCACGAGACGGACACCAAAACCATCGACCACCCCGATGTCGGAGTACTCACCCTCGACTGTGACGTCCTGATGGTTCCCGGCAGCGACGTCTCCGGCCGGCTGGGCTCCTCAACGTCATCGGCACCCAGGCCATGACCGAGAACAGCACCCCGGCGTAGCAGTCAGCCGCGCCGCACACAGGTGGGCGGGCAGAAGGCCGGGCCGGCAGTCCGCGGTCGCTCGGTGCGGTAGTGCCCGCGGCGGTCAAGTCCGCCACCTACCTCGGACCCCCGAGGCCCGGCGCGCCCCAGACCGGGAACCAGCGGGCCAGGTCCGTCTCGATGCGGAGGTCGTCCGTGAGCAACGCCCTGGTCTGCAGTTCCAGGGCGTTGTCGCGCTTCTCCTTCGTACCGGCGAGCGGTGCGAAGGGGTAGAAGGTGCCGCGCTTGTACAGGTAGACCAGCGCCAGCGAGCGATCGCCGGATGTCTCATGGAAGGCGATCAGGGAGCAGAGCAGTTGCGGGCCGAAGCCGGCGTCCTGGAGCAGGGTGTTGACCGCGTGCAGGTCGTTGACCAGCGAGGCCGTGTCGTCGGCGGGGTGGCGGGCGAGGAGCCAGGTGTAGCCGTACGCGTCCTGACTGAACTCGACCGGGACGCCGCCCCGGTCGGTGTCGGCGTCGAGCAGCTCTCGTACGTCCTCCTGGAGTTGCGCGAAGGCGCCGCCCTCCACGCTGGCGAAGCACACCGAGCCGATGCCGGTCGGAGTGAAGCCGGCGCCCGCCTGGAGGGTGATGGCGGCGGCGGGCAGGCCGAAGAGCTGGTCGAGGTCGGGCCGTACCGGCTTGCTGCGGCCGAGGATCGTGTCGAGGAGTCCCACAGAAGTGCCTCTGTCAGTCGTCTGTCGGGCGTCTGTCAGTTGTCGCGGGGGCGCGTTACGGGCGGGCCAGCTGCGTCGAGATCTTGCCCAGCTGGTCCAGACGCTGCTCCAGCGTCGGGTGCGAGGACAGCAGGCGGCTCAGGCTCTCCTTGGAGGAGAACGCCGGCGCGAACCAGAAGGCGTTGAACGGCTCCGCCTTGCGCAGGTCCTGCGTCGGGATTCTCGCCATGTCGCCCGTCACCTTGGTGAGCGCGGACGCGAGCGCCGAGGGGCGGCCGGTCAGCAGGGCGGCCGCGCGGTCGGCGGACAGTTCGCGGTAGCGGGAGAGCAGTCGGGTCAGCAGGAAGCTGATCACGTAGACGACCGCGCTGACCAGGGGTATCAGGAGCATGGCGATCGCGGCGTTGCTGTCGCGGCTGCCACCCGCCCGGCCGAAGCCGCCCCACACGGCGATGCGGGTCATCACGCCGGCCAGGACACCGAGGAACGATGCGATCGTCATCACTGCGACATCGCGGTGGGCGACGTGCGACAGCTCGTGGGCGAGGACGCCCTCCAACTCCTCCGGCTCCAGCCGGCGGAGCAGGCCGGTGGTGGCGCAGACCAGCGCGGTCTTCTCGTTGCGGCCGACGGCGAAGGCGTTCGGCACATCGCTCTGGGCGATCGCGACGCGGGGCTTGGGCATGTCGGCGAGCGCGCAGATACGGTCGACGGCGCCGTGCAGCTCCGGCGCCTGCTCCGGCGTGACCTCGCGAGCGCCCATGCTGAAGGCCGCGAGCCGGTCGCTGAACCAGAACTGCGCGATGAAAAGACCGCCTGCGATCAGCAGAATGATCGGCCACGAGCCTCGGAGGATCGCCAGCAGGGCGCCGACGAAGACGACATAGAGCAGCCCGATCAGGAACATCGTCGTCACCATGCGGGTGGTGAGTCCCTGATCCGGGGCGTAGCGGGACGGAGGCCGGTTCCCTGGCATCTGACACCCTCCGGACGGAGCTGTTTCTCGTTCCCCCTCACTCGATTGTGCTCCTGCCGCAGCTATAGCCGGGATAAGTGAGCTCGCGCACGCCGTGTGGGTGGACGCGCCGCAGGCCGTGGCGCGGTCGGGCCGGCCGCGTCGAGCCGTCCGTACTGGCCGCGATGGGGCAGATGCTCCGCGTCACCGGCACGCGTTCAGCACCTTCGTCCGGCACCTCTCCACTCGAAGTCACCGGCAGACAACACCCGAACGGCGGACACGCCAGTCGGCCGTATGGGCCCTCCACTACGCCAGACTGACGGCCGAATGCCGCAATTCCGACGCGGCGGAGGAGGTTGGCGATGGCTATTTCGATCTCGGTGGTGCTGTTTCTGCTGGTGCTCACAGTGATCTTCCTGCGGAACGGCGGACTGAAGATGTCTCACGCCGTGGTCTGTGCCCTGCTCGGGTTCTTTCTCGCGAGCACGAGCATGGCGCCGACCATCCAGGAAGGCATCGCGGCCACCGCCCATGTGGTGGGCAGCCTCAGACCGTGACCTCCGGCGGCACTTCGACGTCCGGCGGCAGCTCGAAGTAGCCTCCGCCGCCGGCGTCCACATGCACCACATGGGTCCCGACGCGGACGATCTGAGCCTCGCCGACCCGCCAGGACCCGCACTCTTCCTCGCTGTCCACCAGTGGCGTCCACACCTCGCGGAACGTGCTGCCGTCCGGGTTCGTACCCGTCTCGATCAGCCGGTCACCGTCCCGTTGAAGGGTTCCCACATCCTCGCCGGGTTCCCCGACGTCGTGGTGGAAGCGGACATCGGTGCCGTCGTACGTGGTGATGCCGGCGAAGCCGCGGCTGTCCGCGTAATAGGCGTCGATCTGGAGCCAGACCACCTGCTCGTTCTCCTGCAGGGGTCCGCCGTTGCGGCTGATTCCGGCGCGCAGCCAGGCGCCGCGAGTGGGGGCATTCACATGTACCAGCATGTCAGCCGCTGACGTGCGGCCCGCTCATTTCGCGATCATGAAGCGTCCGTAAAACCCATGGCCTTTCCATGGACACCTCAAGGGGCCGGCTCTAACGTCGGGCGGCGGCGCGACCCGTACACCCGTACGCAACCGAGGAGCCGTATGTCCCGAAGAGCGCTCGTCCGCGCAGTGGCCCTGGCCCTGGCCGTTGCCACGACCACCTTCACCGCCCCCGCCGCGCAGGCGGAGGAGATACCCAAGGCACCCGGCCACCGACTGGTCAGCCAGTACGAGGGCGCGCCCGCCGACGCTCGGCCGGTGCCGGGGCAGGCGCCCCCGCAGCACCCCTTCCTCGCGCCCAATGGGCGCAGCGGCATGCACGCGGACGCGGCGGGCAGTGGCACCCATCCCTACTCCGGTCCCCTCGGCCGCGACCCCGAGGTCACCAGCGAGCGGATCGCCCCGGTCGGTGGCGAGTGCGCCACCGCGACCTTCGACGCCGCCGGCCGGCTGATCACCGTCTGCGGGACCTTCACCGGGTTCCGGCTGAAGCTTCTCGACCCGCGCACGCTCGACACGCTCGCCGAGTACCGGTTGCCGCAGCGCTCATCGACCGTCGAGGCCATCACCCGGCTGGACTTCTCCAAAATCTTCAAGGACACGTCCGGCGGCGCCTACTTCTACCTCGACGACCAGGACCGGGTGGTGCTGGCGGACTCGCGACAGCACATCCTCCGTATCGCCCATGAGCAGGCGGGGAACGGCAGTTGGCGCTTCGTCGTCGACAACGACTGGGATCTGACCGCCCACGTCCCGCACGACTGCGTCAGCTGGACGAACCTGTTCCCCAGCGGCACCTGCGACCCCGTCACCTCCGTCATGCCCGACTGGCAGGGCCGCATCTGGTGGGTGACACGACTCGGACGCGTCGGCAGCGTCGATCCTCGGACGTCCGCAATCCGTTCGGTCCGGCTCGACGGCGAAGAGATCCAGAACTCCTTCTCCGTCGCCCAGGACGGCGTGTCGATCGTCTCCGACCACGCCCTCTACAGCTTCCGTTCGGACGCCGACGGGACGCCGAAGATCCAGTGGCGCCAGACGTACGACCGCGGTACGGGCACCAAGCCCGGTTCCGTGAACCAGGGCTCCGGCACCACGCCGGACCTGTTCGGCGACGGCTATGCCGCCATCACCGACAACGCCGACGACCGGATGAACGTCCTCGTCTACCGCCGCGGCACCGACGTCCCGGCCGACCGCCGCCTCGTCTGCAAGGTGCCCGTCTTCGGATCCGGCGCGTCCACCACCGACAACTCCCTGATCACCTGGGGCAACAGCATCGTCGTCGAGAACAACTACGGCTACGAGAACCCGGCCTCACTCACCTTCGGCCGCACCGTTGTCGGCGGCGTGAGCAGGATCGACGTACGCGAGGACGGCAGTGGCTGCGACACGGTCTGGCAGAGCGGCGTCCGCTCGCCCTCCACCGTCCCCAAGCTCTCCACCGCCAACGGCCTCCTCTACTTCTACGAGAAGGAGCCCAACCAACTCGGCATCGACGCCTGGTATCTGACCGCCGTCGACTTCCGCACCGGCGAGCGGCGCTGGAAGCAGCTCACGGGCACGGGCCCGTCGTACGACAACAACTGGGCGCCGATCACCATCGGCCCCGACGGCTCGGCCTACGCCGGGGTCTTCAACGGCATCGTGGCGGTACGGGACCGCGGCTGACGCCTCATGCCCCCACGACGCGCGACCGGATCAGGAACCGCACTCCTTCCGGCGCCTCCAGCGAGAAACCACTGCCCCGGCCCTCGACGACATCGACGATGAGCCGGGTGTGGCTCCAGACCTCGTACTGGCTCCTGGACATCCAGAAGGAGACGGACTCCTCGACGCCGTCGACCCGGAGGTCCTCGAGGAGGACGTCGGACGCGCCCGTGCGGAATTCACCGTCCGGGTAGCACATGGGCGCGCTGCCGTCGCAGCAGCCGCCCGACTGGTGGAACATCAACGGACCGTGGGCCGCCCGCAGCCGCCGCAACAGATCGGCGGCTGCGGGGGTCAGCTCCACGCGTGGGGCCTCAGTCATCCCGCCAGCAGAGCACCGGCGAGGTTGCAATGCCGTTGCAGCGCCTTCGCGGAAGATTCTCCCCCTGGGGTGTCGATCGGGCGCGACACTGTTCGACATACCGGTGCAGGCGCCGAAAGGGGCGCACCACGCACCAGGAGGAACGGTCATGCGGAAGATCATTTACTTTGTCCACTCGTCGCTCGACGGACACATCGACGGGCCCGGCGGAGCCTTCGACTGGCCGGTGCTCGGACCGGAGCTCGGCGCGTACGGCGACGGCCTGCAGGAACGCGTCGACACCTTTCTCTACGGGCGTGTGGTCTGGGAGATGATGTCCGGTTACTGGCCCGACGCCGAGTCGATCTCCGACGACCCGCACGACCTCGCCTTCGCGCCCGTATGGCGCCGTACTCCGAAGATCGTCTTCTCCAGGACCTTGCAACAGCCGGACGGGAACGTCCGAGTCATCGGCGAGAACCTCGCCGAAGAGGTCGCGGCCCTGCAGCGGGGCCCGGGCAAGGACCTGCTGCTGACCGGCGGTTCGACGCTGCCGGCCGCCCTCACGGAGCTCGGCCTGATCGACGAGTACCACATCGTCGTGCACCCGGTGGTCCTGGGCGGCGGCAGGCCGCTGTTCCTGCAGGGGAAGGAGCGGCTGAACCTCGAGTTCGTCGAGTCGCGGTCCTTCGACGCGCGGACCGTGCTGCTCCGCTACGAACGTCCGGCGGGATGATTGCGTGGCCCCAGGGCGTTGAGTCCCTGTACGCAAGTCTCCGACGATGGGATGGATGACATGCCTCTTGAGGGCGAGTACGAGCCGAGCCCGGAGAAGTGGGTGCGCGACCAGGTCGAGCTCTTCGAGAGCTCCGGCGGTACCAAGGGAACGACGATGCGAGGTATGCCCGTCATCCTCCTGACGACCAAGGGCGCCAAGAGCGGCAAGATCCGTAAGTCCCCGCTCATGAGGGTCGAGCACGAGGGCACCTACGCCGTGGTCGCTTCGCTGGGAGGCGCCCCGAAGAACCCCGTCTGGTACTACAATGTCGTCGCCGACCCCCGGGTGGAGCTGCAGGACGGCCCGGTGCGTCAGGACATGACGGCCCGTGAGGTGACCGGGCACGAGAAGGCCGTGTGGTGGGAGCGGGCCGTCGAGGCGTACCCCGACTACGCCGACTATCAGACGAAGACGGACCGCGAGATCCCCGTCTTCGTCCTGGAGCCCGCGGCCAAGGACAGCTGAGCGCAGGCCTCTGACCGGCGTGGCCTACGTCCCTGCCGGTCAGAGGCCCTCTGTCGGCCCCCTGCCGGCTTCATCCCGCCGCCGGTTCCCGGCAGCTCCCCTGAGCATCGTCACGCACCCCCATGCGATCGCGCGGCTGACTCTCGATGCGGCCCACAGCGGCTGAGCTCGGAGGGGCTCTGACCTGCGGAGTGAGCGCGTTCACCAACTGCCGGACGAGTCGCGATGCTGGTGACGAAAGCCGGCCGGTCCGCCCACCACACGGTGAGCAGGGGTGAGCAAGGGCTGTGCGTGCGGCCGGCTCTTGATCGTCCTATGCTGATATGTGGAGAAATCGGGCAGTCGACGGCCGGTGCTGGGCCGGCGGAAAGTGGGCTTCCATGGCTGAGCGACTCAAAAGATCAGGGTTGATCGGCGAGCTTTCGGCCGAATTCGTCGGCACCATGATTCTCATCCTCTTCGGTTGCGGCGTGGTGGCCCAAGTGGTCGCCGGCGGAGCCCTCACGGATCCCCCGGGCGGCCTGGGGAACCACGACAGCATCGCCTGGGCATGGGGTCTCGGCGTGACCCTCGGCGTCTATGTGGCGGCGCGAATGAGTGGTGCTCACCTCAACCCCGCGGTGACCGTGGCCCTGGCGGCGTTCAGGGGTTTTCCGTGGACCAAGGTGGCGCCCTACGCGCTGGCGCAGACGGCCGGCGCGTTCGTCGCAGCCCTGCTGGTGCGCTGGAACTACACCGAGGCGCTGGCGAAGGCGGACCCCGACCACACCTTCAAGACGCAGATCGTCTTCTCCACGCTGCCCGCCAACGGCAACCCGAATCTGCCGGTCAGCGAATGGGGTGCGTTCCGCGACCAGATCATCGGCACCGCGATCCTGCTGCTGCTGATCATGGCGATCACCGACCTGCTCAACACGCCCCCCGGCGCCAACCTGGCCCCCTTCATCATCGGCCTGGTCGTCGTGGCGATCGGCATGGCCTGGGGTACCGACGCGGGGTACGCGATCAACCCCGCACGTGACTTCGGTCCGCGGCTGGCCAGCTTCTTCACCGGGTACGGCGGAGCGTGGCGAGATCAGTACGGGAACTTCTACTTCTGGGTGCCCATCATCGGTCCACTGATCGGCGGCCTGGTCGGAGCGTTCCTGTACAAGTTCTTCGTCGGCCGGTTCCTGCCGACCGCGGAGCCGGAGCCCCCAGGACGCGTCCCGACCCCCGAGGCCTGAACGGCCCAGCGCGAGGCCGCAACCCAGTCCATCCCACAGGAGAGGCGGCATGCCATGGCGGACTTCGTCGGCGCAGTGGACCAGGGAACCACCAGCACGCGTTTCATGATCTTCGACCACGACGGGAACGAAGTGGCGAAGCACCAGATGGAGCACGCGCAGATTCTCCCGCGCTCGGGGTGGGTCGAGCACGACCCGGTGGAGATCTGGGAACGTACCAACTCGGTGATACAGAACGCCCTCCGGCACGGGAACCTGTCCCCGTCCGACCTGGCGGCGATCGGCATCACCAACCAGCGGGAGACCACCGTTGTCTGGGACCCCCGCGACGGCCGGCCCTACTACAACGCCATTGTCTGGCAGGACACCCGCACCGACTCCATCGCGGCCGCCCTGGAACGCTCGGGCCAGGGTGACGTCATCCGTCGTAAGGCGGGGCTGCCGCCGGCCACCTACTTCTCCGGCGGCAAGATCAAGTGGATTCTGGAGAACGTCGACGGAGTCCGTGAGGCGGCGGAGCAGGGCCATGCCCTCTTCGGCAACACGGACTGCTGGGTCCTGTGGAACCTCACCGGCGGCCCCGACGGCGGCATCCACGCCACCGACGTGACCAACGCCAGCCGCACGATGCTGATGAACCTGGAGACCCTCGACTGGGACGACGAGTTGCTGGGTTTCTTCGACATTCCCCGGGCGATGCTGCCCACCATCAACCCGTCCTCCCACCGGGAGGCATTCGGCGCGACCCGTACCTCCCGGCCGCTGCGCGCCGCCATTCCCATCACCGGGGTGCTCGGCGACCAGCAGGCGGCCACCGTCGGGCAGGTCTGTTACGCGCCCGGCGAAGCCAAGAACACCTACGGCACCGGTAACTTCCTGGTGCTCAACACCGGGACCGAACTGGTCCGCTCGCAGCACGGCCTGCTCACCACCGTGGCGTACCAGTTCGGCGACAGCCCGGCGGTCTACGCCCTGGAGGGCTCCATCGCGGTCACCGGGTCCGCGGTGCAATGGCTGCGCGACCAGATGAAGATCATCACTGACGCCGCCGAGAGCGAGCGTCTGGCCGGCACCGTCGAGGACAACGGCGGCATGTACTTCGTCCCCGCCTTCTCGGGCCTGTTCGCCCCGTACTGGCGCTCCGACGCCCGTGGCGCGATCGTCGGCCTCGCCCGGTACAACAACAACGGCCATCTGGCGCGGGCCACCCTGGAAGCCATCTGCTACCAGAGCCGCGACGTGGTGGAGGCCATGGAGCAGGACTCCGGCGTCCACCTGGACGTGCTCAAGGTCGACGGCGGAGTGACGGCCAACGACCTGTGCATGCAGATCCAGGCCGATGTCCTCGGCGTACCGGTCAGCCGCCCGGTCGTCGCCGAGACCACCGCGCTCGGTGCCGCCTACGCGGCCGGTCTGGCCACCGGCTTCTGGCAGGACACCGACGAACTGCGCACCCACTGGCAGGAGTCCAAGCGCTGGGAGCCCGGGTGGTCCGAGGAACAGCGCGCGGAAGGCTATGCGGGCTGGAAGAAGGCGGTGGAGCGCACGCTCGACTGGGCCAAGGTCGAGTAGGTCCTTCGCCGGCCACGCCCCCGGCCACGCGCGGCGCACGGCCGCAGTACGAGGAGGAGACCGATGGCGAACCCGGTGGCTCTCTCGCCCGAGGCACGCGCGGAGGCTCTCGTCCGGCTGGGAGAGGGTGAGCTGGACGTCCTCGTCGTCGGTGGTGGTGTCGTGGGCGCCGGGTCAGCCCTCGATGCCGCCACCCGGGGCCTGACGGTCGGTCTCGTCGAAGCCCGGGACTGGGCCTCGGGCACGTCCAGCCGCTCCAGCAAGCTGATTCACGGCGGCCTGCGCTACCTCGAGATGCTCGACTTCCGGCTGGTCGCCGAAGCACTCAAGGAGCGGGGACTGCTGCTCCAGCTCCTGGCGCCGCATCTGGTGCGGCCGGTGCCCTTCCTCTACCCGCTGCAACACCGGGTCTGGGAGCGCCCTTACGTCGGCGCCGGCGTGCTGCTCTACGACACCATGGCCGCGGCCTCGGGCACCTCCAGCGGCCTGCCCCACCACCGCCACATGCTCAAGCGCCAGGCATTGCGCGAGGCGCCCGCTCTGCGCTCCGACGCCCTGGTCGGCGCGATCCAGTACTGGGACGCCCAGGTGGACGATGCCCGGCACACCATGTTCCTCGCGCGCACCGCGGCCGCCTACGGGGCATTGGCCGCCAACCGCACCCGCGTCAGCCGTTTCCTACGCCAGGGCGAGCGGGTGGTGGGAGCTGTGGTCACGGACCTGGAGACCGGCAACGAGACCGAGGTGCGAGCCAAGCAGGTCATCAACGCGACCGGCGTGTGGACCGACGACACCCAGGCCATGGCCGGTACCCGCGGCCAGTTCCACGTCCGCGCCTCCAAGGGCGTGCATCTGCTGGTCCCGCGTGACCGGATCATTTCCCGCACCGGGCTGATCCTGCGCACGGAGAAGAGCGTGCTCTTCGTCATTCCCTGGGGGCGGCACTGGATCATCGGGACGACCGACACCGACTGGACACTGGACAAGGCCCACCCCGCGCTGAGCTCCAAGGACGTCAGCTACCTGCTGGAACACGTCAACCGCGTTCTGGTCACACCGCTGGCCGCCGAGGACGTCGAGGGAGTCTACGCCGGTCTGCGCCCGCTCCTGTCCGGCGAGGCCGCGGAGACCAGCAAGCTGTCCCGGGAGCACCTGGTCGCGCACCCGGTCCCCGGGCTTGTCGTGGTGGCCGGCGGCAAGTACACGACCTATCGGGTCATGGCCAAGGACGCGGTCGACGAGGCGGCCCGTGGTCTGGACGAGAAGGTGGCCTCCTGCGTCACACAGCGCGTTCCGCTGCTCGGTGCCGACGGCTATCCGGCCCTGTGGAACTCCCGGCACAGTCTCGCCAAGCGCTCCGGGCTGCATGTCGCCCGCATCGAACACCTGCTGAACCGTTACGGCTCCCTGGTGCAAGAACTGCTCGACATGGTCGAGACCGACCCCTCACTCGGTGAGCCGTTGCCGAGCTCCGACGATTATTTGCGGGTCGAGGCCGTCTACGCGGTGACCCATGAGGGAGCCCGCCATGTGGAGGATGTGCTCGCCAGGCGTACCCGGATCTCCATCGAGTCCTGGGACCGCGGCGTGGACGCGGCGCGTACCGTCGCCGAACTCATGGCACCTCATCTGGAGTGGGACCGGGCGCACCGGGAGCGCGAGGTCGACCACTACCTGAAGCGGGTGGCGGCCGAACGCGAGGCTCAGCAGCAGCCGGACGACCAGACGGCCGACGCGGTGCGGCTCGGCGCCCCCGACATCATCCCGGTGCGCTGAGCATCCCGGCGGGTCGATACCGCGGTGCGCCGGCGGTCGGATCCCGGGGGCGCCGGGCTGTCTCTGGTGGCGGAGTCCCTCGTCCCCGAGAACAAGGGCAGGAGATGGCACGGGCGTTGACCGCCCATGGGGAGTGCGGCACGGGCGGACGTGTGGCCCGAAGTGCTCAGGCTTTCGGGTGGCATCGCGCAGGCGCAGCAGAAAGCGGGCCGCCCGCCGCCCCCGCTGCGTTCAGCGGGTCTCGCCGGCCGGGTGTTGCCGGTCCGCCGGGCGGCCGAGGAACACGGCGACAAGGTCGGCGACGGTCGACCGCGAGAGCAGGTGGACCGCCCGCCTCGCCGGGGAGAGGCCGACCGCGTGCCGGGGGAGCCGCAGGCGGAGAGCCCCGGGCAGCGTGGCGAACACGACCGGCGGCTCGAGCGTCAACGCCTCGCCGTCGACCCCGACGGCCACGGGACCGCCGGAGCGTACCTCGAACCGCTCCGCGGTCCACTCGCGCCAGCCGGGGAACCGCCGCACCTGCCCGGCCGCCTGCAGGGTCGTGAACCCCACGGCTTCGGCTGCGTCGCGGATCGTGAGCGTGACCACACCGAGCCTCCCGGAGTCCATGCGCTCCCGGGTGCCGTGGCCTTCGAGGCGGTCGAGCTGGTAGGGGCCGTTCGAGACGAGGATCACCGTCGCCGTGGAGTGCGGAGCGCCGTCCGGCCCGATGAAGCGCAGGTCGGGCGGGACCGCGTCCGGACCAAGAAGGTCGGGGAGTGTCTCCGCGGCGGTTTTGAGCTTGGCATCCCGGTACTGGGGCGACTGCACGAGGCGCCCGTACAGGCCGAGCGAGGCGTTGTTGACGAACACACGGCCGTTGATGGTCGCCAGATCGATCCGCCGTTCGACCCCGTCGACGAACGCGTCGAGGGCGCCGACCACATCGTCACGGTCCAGTCCGAGGTCGAGCGCGAGATGGTTGCGCGTGCCGGTGGGGACCACGACGTGCGGGATGTCGTGCCGCGCGGAGACCTCCGCGACGATCGCCTGCGAGCCGTCCCCGCCGGCCATGCCGATCGCATCGGCACCGCGCGCGACCGCCTCCTCGGCGAGTTCTCGCAGGTCCTCACCCGGCTTCAACAGAACGGCTTTGATGCCGCGGCGGCGGCACTCGTCCGGCAGGCCGAACTGCCCGACCTTGCCTCCGCCGGACTTCGGGTTCATCAGCAGGACCGGGCGGACCGGCTTCGCGGCGGGTCTGCCCGCCGCCGCGACGGACCCTCCCCGCGACCGCAGCGCGACGCGCGCCGCGGTCGTGGAGAGCGCCGCCAGCACGAGGATCACCGCGAAACGCGGCAGGCTGAAGTCCGAGAGGAACGCGACAGCCACCAGCAGTGCCAGCGCCAGGACCATGCCCAGGCCCGCCATCGCGCGTCGCATTCCTCTGCGCGAGACCGCGTGCCAGCCTGCCGTCACCCCGACCAGCAGCGCCGCGACGGTGGCGACCAGGGCCGCCCAGTTCATGACCGCTCCGACGATGAGGGTGGTCAGCGCTCCCGGCAGCGCCGCCAGGGCGGTGAACGCGGCGAGGCGTTCGATGGGGCGGGGCCGGCCGGGCCGGTTGTGATCGGCCACGACGGAAGGCACCTCCTGGGTCGGTGGGGGCAGGCGGCCGCGGCGGAACGGCCGGGGGTCGCAAACCGCGCTCATCGGAATTCTCCAGCATGACTGCCCATTCGCACGCCGCTCGCGGGACTCGCTCGGTGCCCGGCACCGAGGCTAGACGGTGGCGTTGCGGGCGAGACGGCCGGCGCACCCGGCGCCGTGGAGAGGGTGGCAACCCCGACGCGCGCTGAGCGGTAGGCGGTCCGCGCGACCCGCGACCCGCGACAGCACCGGCGTACACCGCTGGCCGTCGTGGGAGGCGCACGCTCGACGCGGTGCGGTCTGGCTGGGGTTGTACGGGCGGCGCCCGGTGCGGACAGCTCCGCGACCAGGGCAACCCAGGCGTCAACGCCGGGGCACCGGTGCTGCCGGGCGACACACCGGGCGCACCTCCGGATCTCCGTCCGCCTCCCGGTCAGGCCCGACTCCGAGCAGGCCGAGTTGTCCTTCGCAATGCAGCCGTGGAAAACAATTCTCCGAGTCGCGTTGTTTCGAAACCGTTTCGGCTGCGTCGTCCGTTGCCCCGCAACCACGGCCGGCTATTTCTGCCCGAACGGGCAATGCACCCGCACCAGCGGGCGCATCCCCCGAATGATGTTGACGCGGGTTCGTACGAACGGGTCAGATCGTCACTGCTGTGGACGCCCATGGCAGAGCGCTCACTTGGCAGCGTCGGCGAACCCCGCTCCGGCTCTCGTGCGCCTGCCTCGATCACGGAACACATCGACGCGGACGTGCAGTAACTGGCTGTCTTCTGAACGAGGAGAACGTATGATGAATACTCAAGACGTCCCTTCGTACCCCTCCCTGCGCACTAATCCGTTCGACCCGCCCGCCGTGAGCAAGAGCCCATAAGCCGGATGCGCTACCCGGACGGCCACCTGGGCTGGCTTGTCACCAGCCACAGCCTGGCCCGCCAGTTGCTTTCCGATCCGCGCTTCAGTGCCCGCTCCGAATGCAAACGAGCGCCGGTGGCGCGCCCTGGTGTGGATCCCTATTTCGGCGTTCCCGCTCTGCCCGGCTGGATCCTGGACATGGACCGGCCTGAGCACACGCGCATCCGCCAGCAGCTGACCGGGAAATTCACCGCCCGTCGCATGCGGGAGATGCGTCCACAGATCGAGGAGATAATCGAAGACCTCCTGGACGGCATGAACATCAGCGACCACTACCTGGAGGCTGACACTCTCGCCCACATCGGCGACGTCCACGACGCGCAGGGCGATCGGTCCTCAGCCGATGACGCCTGGCGACGGGCCCTGGCCATTCTCAACGAATCGGGCCACCCCGACGCCGACGACCTGGTCCGTAAGATCGAGGTGGCAGCGGCTGGTATCCCGACTTTCCGAGCCCGGTTGATCAGGCCCGCCCACTCAGGCGGCGAGGAACGGCAGCAGGAGACGGAGCAGAGCCTCGGGGCGGTGGAGCGGGATGATGTGGCCGCAGTCCTCCATGACGTGGCCGACGAGATCGTCCGCCACAGGCCGCAGCTGATGTTCGAGGGCCCGGCCCACCGGGTGGGAGCCGATGGCCATGGCGGGGAGGGCCAACCTGCCCCGGTCGACAGCTTCCTGGATCTGCCGGGCGCTGGTGGGCATCGCGCGGTAGGCCGAGAACGCGCAGCGCAGGGCGTCGCTGCCGGTGTAGGCGGCGACGAAGGCGTCACGGATGGCAGGGCGCATGCCCTGACCGAGGGTGCCGGCCTCGAGGAACCAGTCGATGTAGCGCGCCTCGTTGCCGGTCAGCACCGATTCCGGCAGGCCGGGCGCGCTGTGGAAGCCGAACCACCACGGTGCCCCGTCGGTGAGGAACTTTTCCGCGCCGGGCAGCCTGCCCAGGAGTGACTCCATGACCACCAGCCGTCGGACGAGGCCGGGGCGGCGCATGGCGAGGAGGAAGGCGGGCGGGGTCCCCAGGTCGATGCCGACCACGGATGCGGATGTCTCCCCGAGCTCGGCGAGGAGCGCCTCGGCGTCGGAGGCGAGGGTCCCGGCGTCGTATCCGTCTGCCGCGCGTGCGCTCGCGCCGAAGCCGCGCAGGTCCGGTGCGATCACCCGGTGTCGCCGGGCCAGTCCGCTCAGGACGTCGGTCCACAACTGCCAGGTGTGGGGGAAACCGTGCAGCAGCAGGACAGCGGGGCCCTCGCCCGCGAGCGCCACGTTGAGTTCGACGCCGTTGGCCGTGACGCGCCGGAGCTCGATGTCGGCCGGGTGGTCGTGCAGGGCGAGGGTCGGCGCGACGGTCACGATGACCTCCAAGGGGGTTACGAATGGTGACAACAAAACCGTAGGTGACTACGGTGGGCGCTCCAAGACCGCACTTCTGCCACAGGTGGTGAGCTCCAGGTGACCCCTCCCGCAGCGCGAGCGCCCAGGGGGGCGCGCGGCGACCTGTTCGACCCGCAGTGTCCGACCCGCCGTCTGCTCGACCGGATCGGCACGAAGTGGACCTCGATGGCCGTCAAGGTCCTGGCGGAGGGATCTCCGCAGGAGGTGCGCTTCGCGGAGTTGCAGCGCCGCATGACCGGTGTCTCCCAGAAGATGCTGTCGGTCACTCTGCGGGGATTGACCCGCGACGGTTTGGTCGACCGTCGGGTGGAGCCGACCGTGCCGCCGCGGGTGTACTACCGGCTCACCCCGCTGGGTCTTTCCCTGGAGGGGCCGCTGGCCGCGGTCCGGGCCTGGGCCGAAGAGCACATGGCCGAGATCGACCGCGCGAACGCACTCGCCCAGGAAGGCGCTGTGGACGATTGACCTCTGCTGGCCGTGCCGCCCCTTCTCGGCCAGGGATCTCCTGCGTGCCGAACTTCATGGCTGTGCGTCGTGCGTAGCCACGCATGTGCTCAGTGGGAAGGGACCGGTGCCGACGGTCAGTGGTCGGTGAGCATGCCGGTCCGGAGCTTTGTCAGTGTGCGGGCGAGGAGGCGGGAGACGTGCATCTGGGAGATGCCGAGCTCTTCACCGATCTGGGACTGGGTCCACTCCTGGCCGAAGCGCAACTCGATGATGTGGCGTTCGCGCCCGTCGAGTTGGTCAAGGAGCGGGGCGAGGGCGTGGAGATCTTCGACGAGTTCCATTGCGGGGTCGCTCTCGCCGAGGATCTCGGTGTAGGCGGGGGCGATGCCGGCGCCTTCGTCGTTGGAGCCGCCCGGTGTGTCGAGGGAGCCGGCGGCGTAGCCGTTGGAGGCGATGAGGCCTTCGACGACTTCGTCCTCGCTGAGACCGAGGTGCTCGGCCAACTCCGTCACGCCGGGCTGGCGGCCCAGGCGTGTGACGAGTTCTTCCTTGGCCTTGGTCAGGTCGACATGAAGTTCCTGGAGTCGACGGGGGCCATGGACGGCCCAGCTGGTGTCGCGGAAGAACCGCTTGATCTCGCCGACGATGCAGGGGATGGCGAAGGAAGTGAACTCGACTTCGCGGGACAGGTCGAAGCGGTCGATGGCTTTGATCAGACCGATGGTGCCGACCTGGATGATGTCCTCCATCTCGCCGTTGCCCCGGTTGCGGAAGCGGCGGGCGGCGAACCGGACCAGGGACAGGTTTATCTCGATGAGCGTGTTGCGGGCGTACTGGTACTCGTGGGTGCCTTCATCGAGGACCCGCAGTCGATCGAAGAACAGCTTCGACAGCTCGCGCGCGTCCTTCGGGGCGATCTTCTCCGTGTCCTCGATCCACGGCAGTTCACCGACGCTGTCGTGGAAGTTGCTCTGGGGCAGCGACTCCGTGGCCATGTGGCGTGTGGACGGTGTGGCTGTCGACATGCGTCATCCTTTCCAGAGTGAAGGTCCGGCGAGAATGCGCCTTCCCCGACCGCGCATGAGCATTCCGGTCAGGTGCCGGGATGCCCAAAAACGTCGGAGCGCACCATCACTCCACCTGAAGGCCGACGACGCATGTGTCGTCATCGGTGTCTGCCCTGCTGTGAGTGAGGAGCCGGTCCAGTCGTTGTTCCAGCGACTGGGTGGCAACGCTCGCGGTGGCGATCAGATGTTGTAGTGAGTCGTGGATGGAGGAGTCTCTTCGCTCGACCAGTCCGTCGGTGTACATCAGCAACGTGTCGCCCGCCTCGAGTCGTACTTCGCCTTCCTCGTATTCCGCTTGTGCGACGGCGCCGAGGAGCATGCCGCGGATGAGCGGCAGTGTCGTGGCCTGCTGCTCGCTCACCAGGACGGGCGGCAGGTGACCGGCACGGGCCCAGCGCAGGACGCGGCGGCTGGGATCGTAGAGACCGCAGACCGCAGTGGCGGTGACCGGTTCGGTCAGATGGTGAGTCACTATGTTGAGCCAGGTCAGGAGCTGCGCGGGGCCTGCGCCGGTAACCGCGAGGCCACGTAGGGCGTTACGGAGGACGATCATGCTGGTCGCAGCCTCGATTCCATGGCCTGCGATGTCACCGACGCATACGAGGACCTGGCCGGACGGCAGGACGAATGCGTCGTACCAGTCGCCGCCGACCAGGTGCTCGGTCTCCGCTGGCCGGTAGCGCACTCCTACGCTGAGCCCAGGAGCGATGATCGGCCCCCCGGCGGGCGGCATGATTGCCTGCTGGAGTTGCAGAGCCAGGCGGTTGCGCTCGGCCGACTCCTGTTCCGTGTGGGCGAGTTGGTCGCGTGTCGCTGCCAGCGCCACTTCGGTCCAGTGCTGGGAGGAGATGTCCTGGAAGGCACCTCGCACAGCCAGCAGCCGATCGTCCGCGTCGAGAACCGGCTCGGCGACGACCCGGACGTGCCGAGTAATGCCGTCGGGACGTTGCAGACGAAAGGCAGTGGAAGCGGCCCGCCGATGCCGAAACAGCGTACGGAGAAAGCGGCCGATGGCGACTGCGTCGTCGGGGTGGGCGTGCGCGGGCAGTTGCTCCAAGGGTATGGGTGCGGCGGTGGGCGGCAGGCCGTGGAGGCTGTGCAGCTGCTGGTTCCAGGTGATCTTGCCGGTTGTGGTGTTCTCCTCGAAACCGCCGATGCGGCCCAGGCGCTGGGCGTGCTGCAACAGGCTGGCCAGCCGGCCCGCTTCGTCTTCTATCCGCCAGATGAGCAATACGGCACCGCCGTGCCTGCTGATACTGATGTCGGCAACAGCTTCGAGCGGCACCTGATCGACCAGCGCGGTGAGCGTCATCCGCTGGGCGTGGAAGGGTTCACCGGTGGCATGCACCCGCTCTACCCTCTCGAACAGGTCACTGTCGCCGGCGGCCATGGGGTAGGCCTCCAGAAGCATCGCTCCGCTGACGGCGGTGCGCGGTCGACCTGCAGGGTCGACGAAGTGACGGTTCGTGTGATGGATGCGGAAGTCGGTCAGGTGCCCGTCGGCCTCGAGGTGAGGCAGCAGCACCAAAGCGGGGTCGTAGAGGCCGTCGACGAGGTCGACCAGTTCGGCGAGGTCTCGTTTCAGCGCGTTGGGTGCGCCCGGTGAACCGATGACTGGCGCTGTGTGCGTTTCCAGTGTGTGGGCGCAGAGTTCAGCGAGGGCTTCCACTTGACGCTGGATCTGGGGCGGTTGCGGCGCAAGGCGGTGGGGCCAGCAGATTTCCAGGACTCCGATGATCCGGCCGCCGGCGCCGGCCGGTACGGCTACTCGACCGCCCCCGGTCGCCTGACAATCGCTGATTGAGGGAAGGCCCGCTTCGGCGAGTGCCTGGAACCACACGGTCCGGCGCTCGGTCAGCGCTCGGCGCGCCACGGTCTCCACACCGGGCGGCACGTAGTGCCAGCGCCCGGCTTCTTCCGCAGGGAACCCGGCGTTGCCGGCGAGGGTGAGAGACGCGTCATGTCCTGCTGCCCAGATGGCGACCGCAGTGGCACCCAGCGGGGCGAGCGCGTGCTGCATGACGGACTCGGCCACGGCCTGCGTGTCGTCTGCGGCCAGTGCGCCGCTCTCGGCCGCGCGCAGCCGGACCGCGACAGATCCGGCTGTCCCGTCGGACGTCTCACCGGCACTGTTGGTCCGAGAGATGAAGTCGCGGGCCGCCTCGGTGAAACTGTCATGTGCGGACTGATTGATGATGTCGGCAGCCAGCTCAAGCTGTGACATGCCCGATTGTTCGGCGAGACCGGCCAGGTGCCCGGCTGCCTCGGTGGGGCCGCAGTGGAGCCGCTCGATCAGGACGCCTTTGGCGAGCTCGATCAGGGCGCGGCCGTCAGCGGCGGCATGGGCTGCCTGGACTTCGCGGCGAAGGCGTTCGACTGTCGCGGCCAGTCGGCCGACCGCCGAAGCGCCGACTGGGTCAGCGCTGACCTCAGCCCGGGCGCGCTCCAGGATGTCGGAGAGCCCGGAGCCTGCCTCGTCGTTGGTGCTGTCTTCCGAACCGTAGGACGGGGGCAGGGTATTGACGCGGGGGTACCGGTGATCGGAGGTAGCCCCCAGCGGCCCGTCATCCCGGACGGGCTCTTCGGGCGGCTGGGGGGTTTTCACCGTAGTGCTGCTCCTGACGGGATGGTTGACGCGCGAAAGTGGTCGGCAGGGACGGGGAGCCGGCTACGTGTTCACCCAGCGGCGGACGCACGCGATGAGGTCATCGGCGTCCAACGGTTTGGTGACATAGTCGCTGGCTCCTGCGGCCAGGCACTTCTCGCGGTCCCCAGGCATGGCCTTGGCTGTCACGGCGATGACCGGCAGCGTGCTGTGGGCCGGCATCCGCCGAATCTCAGCGGTGGCGGTATAGCCGTCCATCTCCGGCATCATCACGTCCATCAGGATCAGATCGACACCGGGGTTCTCGGAGAGAGTGTCGATGCCCTTACGGCCGTTCTCGGCATGCAGAACATTGATGCCGTGGAGTTCCAGGATGCCGCTGAGGGCGTACAGGTTACGGGCGTCGTCATCGACGACGAGGACGGTGCGCCCGGCCAGGGCTTCGTCAGTGTCCTGGGGCGAAGCGAGCGCGGCCTCCTCGGGTCGCATGAGTGGCAGGACGTCGCCCGGCTGCTCGGCGGAGAGGTGCAGGGCGATGCGTTCCCGCAGCTCGTCCAGGCTGGAGAGCAGCTCCAGCGGTTGGGTCTCGGCTCGCGTCTGCAGTTTCCGTTCGTGTGCCTGGCCCAGACGACGGTTGTTGTGGGCCAGGACGGGAACGCCGCGGAGTCCCGCGTCGCCGTCCATGGCGTCAAGGAACCGCAGGGCCTCGCCGTCGGGCATGTCCAGGTCCAGTACGACGCAGTGACAGGATTCTGCGGCGAGCGCGGCGGCCGCCTCCTGGGCTCCGAGGGCGCTGATGACTTCCACTGAGGCGCGCGGGTCGGTCAGGTCGCGGCTGTCGGTGAACTCGGTGACGGTGCTTTCGGCGACCAGCGTCATGAGGCCACGCGGCCGCTCCTCGATCACCAGAAGGCGTCGTTGGCGCGGGAACGTTTGAAGGGCCGGGGGAGCGGTGGGACGAAGGGTATCGTCGGGGGCCGTTTCACTACTGCCGACTTCGGCGCTCGGCGCCGGTGCGGCGCGGTGTTCGAAGTCCGCGCGGCACGCGGGCAGATAAAGGGTGAAAGTGCTTCCCTGGCCCAGCGTGCTCTCAGCGGTGACCGCGCCTCCGAGCAGGTGGGCAATCTCCCTGCTGATGGACAGACCCAGCCCTGTGCCGCCGTAATTTCGGCTCGTGGTGCCGTCTGCCTGCTGGAAGGCGCCGAAGATGGATTCCAGCTGCTGCTCGGCGATGCCGATTCCGGAATCCTTGACACGGAATGCCACGGTGGGCCCGACCCGGTGCATGGTCTGCGGCAGTTCGCTGTCCGCCGCCGCCTCAATACGAAGTTCAACGCTGCCGCGTTCGGTGAACTTGACCGCGTTGGACAGCAGATTGCGCAGTACCTGACGCAGCCGCGCGTCGTCGGTCAGCAGGTCAGCCGGCACTCCGGGTGCTGTGGTGATCGTGAAGCCGAGACTCTTTTGAACGGTGAGCGGCTGGAATGTGGCTTCGACGTATTCCAGGAGCCGACGCAGTGGGACTCTCTCCGGATTGATGTCCATCTTGCCGGCCTCGACCTTCGACAAGTCCAGGATGTCGTTGATCAATTGCAGCAGATCGGAGCCGGCTGAATGGATGATGCCCGCGTACTCGACCTGCTTGGGCGTGAGGTTGCGCGCGGGGTTCTGCGACAGAAGCTGCGCGAGGATGAGGAGACTGTTCAACGGCGTCCTCAGCTCGTGGCTCATATTGGCCAAGAACTCCGACTTGTACTTCGAAGCGAGGGACAGCTGCTGAGCCCGGGCCTCCAACTCGCCGCGGGCCTGCTCGATCTCCAGGTTCTTGGCCTCGATGTCACTGTTCTGCGCGGCCAGCAGCGCGGCCTTCTCCTCCAGCTCGGCGTTGGACCTCTGCAGCTCCTCCTGCTGCACCTGCAGTTCCTCCGAGCGCGCCCGGAGCTCGCTCGTCAGGCGTTGCGACTCGCCGAGCAGTTCATCCGTACGGGCGTTGGCCACGATGGTGCTGACGTTGACGCCCACGGTTCCCATGAGCCGCTCGAGGAAGTCGCGGTGGACGGGCGCGAAGGCAGTGAAGGACGCGAGCTCGATGACACCGAGGACTTGGTCCTCGACGAGAATCGGCAGCACGATCAAGCTACCCGGCGTCGTGCGGCCAAGGCCGGACGACAGGGTGACGTAGTCGCCGGGAACCTTGTCCGTGGCGATGACGCGGCGGCTGCGCGCAGCTTGGCCGACCAGGGATTCGCCCAGCTTGAACCGTGTGTCCGGGGCGGATCGCGCCGGGCGGCCGTAGGAGCTGACAAGCGTCAGTTCCACGCCCTGGTCGCCGTCCACGGCGAGATAGAAAGCACCGTACTGAGCCTCCACCAGAGGGGTCAGTTCATCCATGATGTTCTCTGCTACGACAGCCAGGTCACGATGGCCCTGCATCAGCGCGGAGATGCGCGCCAGATTTGACTTCAGCCAGTCCTGCTCGTGATTGGCCCGGGTTGTCTCCCGCAGCGACCCCACCATGGAGTTGATGTTGTCCTTGAGTTCGGCGACCTCGCCGGAAGCGTCCACGGTGATGGAGCGGGTCAGATCGCCCTCGGCAACAGCGCTGGTCACCTCTGCGATGGCCCGTACCTGCCGCGTCAGATTGCCTGCCAACTCGTTGACGTTCTCAGTGAGGCGCTTCCACATACCCGAAACTCCCTCGACCTCCGCCTGGCCCCCGAGTCGCCCCTCGCTGCCGACCTCCCGGGCGACACGCGTCACCTCGGCTGCGAAGGACGACAGCTGGTCGACCATCGTGTTGATGGTGGTCTTGAGTTCCAGGATTTCGCCGCGCGCATCGACGTCGATCTTCTTCGACAGGTCGCCGTTGGCGACAGCGGTGGTCACCAGGGCGATGTTGCGTACCTGGCCGGTCAGGTTGTTCGCCATCGAGTTGACGTTTTCTGTCAGGTCCTTCCAGGTCCCGGCCACATTGGGGACGTGCGCTTGGCCGCCGAGGATGCCCTCGGTACCGACCTCACGCGCCACGCGAGTGACCTCGTCCGCGAACGCCGACAACGTGTCGACCATGGTGTTGATCACCTCGGCGAGCGCCGCCACCTCGCCCTTGGCCTCAACGGTGATCTTCTGCGACAGGTCGCCGCGTGCCACGGCGGTGGCCACCTGAGCGATGGACCGCACCTGGCCCGTGAGGTTGGAGGCCATGACGTTGACATTGTCGGTGAGATCCTTCCAGGTGCCCGACACACCGCGCACGGTCGCCTGGCCCCCCAGATTTCCCTCCGTGCCGACCTCGCGTGCGACGCGGGTCACCTCGTCGGCGAATGCGGAGAGTTGGTCGACCATCGTGTTGATGGTGTCCTTGAGCTCAAAGATCTCGCCGCGCGCGTCCACGCGGATCTTCTGTGACAGATCTCCCTGCGCCACCGCGGTCGTGACCTGAGCGATGGACCGCACCTGGGCCGTGAGGTTGTCGGCCATCACGTTGACGGACTCCGTCAGGTCCTTCCAGGTGCCCGAGACTCCCTTGACGTCCGCTTGGCCGCCGAGCCTGCCCTCCGTGCCGACCTCGCGTGCGACGCGGGTCACCTCGTCGGCGAATGCGGAGAGTTGGTCGACCATGGTGTTGATCGTGTTCTTCAGTTCCAGGATCTCGCCGCGCGCGGTGACGGTGATCTTCTGGGACAGATCGCCCTTGGCGACCGCAGTGGCCACCTGCGCGATGGAACGCACCTGAGCGGTGAGGTTGCCGGCCATGGCGTTCACGGAGTCGGTGAGATCCGCCCAGGTGCCGGACACGCCGGGTACCTCGGCCTGTCCGCCCAGTGTTCCTTCGGTGCCCACCTCGCGGGCCACGCGGGTCACCTCGGATGTGAACAAGGAGAGTTGGTCGACCATGCCGTTGAAGACCGTGGCGATCTCACCGAGCAGGCCGTCGGCCTCATTGGGCAGCCTGGTGCCGAAATCACCGTCGCGTACGGCGGTCAGCCCGGCAAGCAGTTGCCGCAACTCCAGCTCACCGACCTTGGCGCCGCCGTGTGCAGCCGTGCTGCCCACCGCAGACGGTGATCCGGTCGTGTCAGCCATGTCAACCTCACTCGAGTTCGGCCGCTACGAGAGCAGTACACGGAGGTACGAAGTGCCTGTCTCGGACAGATCGCAAATGCCCGAGCCAACGCTACGATCCGCCGCCCTTGAAGACGGCAAATTCGCCAAAGACTAGCCCACGAGCTGCAACGCCGACAAAGATCGGCGGAACGCGGATTCCGTCGGCATGGGGTGGGTGACCCGCCGCAAGGGAGCGAGGCGTCAGGCGCGGCTGGAGGGGAGAGGTGACCTTGCGGTCGCCGGATCCATTGGGGCAGCGCAGCCTTCGGCCGACATACGTGCCATCAGGGGTGGTGGTAGTCCTCGCCAACCTTTTCGAGGCGGCCTTCCGTTGACCAACTCGATCCTGTGGCTGCTGCATAGCTGCATACCGGAAATGGAGAGGACTCCGGGAGGGTTGCTGTCATACGCGCTTCCTGTTCTGGATTCGCTCCTTCGTGCACGCCGCAACCCCATTCGCCGGAATGAAATGCCGCGCAGGGCGGCCCCGGACAAGGATGTCCGGGGCCGCCCTGCGAATCTGGGGTCGTGCCGCTACCAGCGGTACCAGCGGCCGCGGCTTCCTCCGGTTCCGGCGGAGCGCATGACGAAGCCGAGCAGCCACACAGCGAGCACGATCACCGCCACGATCCACAGTGCCTTCAATGCAAATCCGGCACCGAAGAGAATGAGGGCGAGCAAGAGAACGAGAAGCAGGGGAACCATAGTTATCAACCTCCAGGACCTCATGTGCCCGGGGTTTGGCACTCCATGCGCGCGTTTTAGGAATCTCGCTTTTTCGTTCGGCACGCATTCCATCCGCCCCGCGCGCCAAGAGTTCGGTGTCCCGGTCAGTACCCGAGGTGGAAGCGGACCGCGGTGCCCTCCGAGCTGGTGTGGACGCGGACCAGGTCGGTGAGGTAGTTGACCATCAGCAGGCCCCGGCCGCCGAGTTGGTCGCGCAGGGGCGGACGTCGGCCCGCCAGTGGGTCGCTCAGGTGCCCCGAGTCCCTCACCTCGCACAGGGCCTGTCCGCCCTCGTCCCAGACCCATACGGTGCCTGATCCACCGCCGTGCACCACGCTGTTGGTGGTCAGTTCGGCGACAGCCAGGGCGAAGTCCCCCAGACGCTGGCCCGTCAGACCCAGGTGCTTGGCCTGTTCGACCGCGAAGTCCCTGGCATCGGGAAGGCGTTCGGCTTCAAAGGCGAACGCGGCGGCCCGCAGCGGGCGTGCCAGCGGCTGGTTGTAGGCAGCCACGACCCGGTCGGGGTCGTACGTGTCGCTGCGCTCCTCACGTCCTCCGTCGACGACGACGGGGTGTGTGGCGTACGCGTCGGCGAGCACCGCGGCATCGAGCCGTTCGGCGTCGTAAGGGCACACGATGGTGACCTCCCGTCCGCGGAACGCGGTGTTGATCAGCGCCTCGTGCTGGACACAGGCCGGGTACTCGGCCGGAGTACGGCCGGCCCAGATCGGCTCACCGATGATCCGCACCCGCCGGTCGGGAGAGGCATCGGCAAAGGCCCGCAGTACCTTGGGAATGATCCGCCCCGGGTTGCGCCCGGCCTCGGTCATGTCGATGAACCGCACTGTCTCCGCGCTTCCCCCCAGCTCCGCGCGCAGCAGTTCGAGGTTGCTCCCGGGGGCGGCCACCGCCACCGGCTCACCCAGGGCGAGACCCTCCTGGATGAACGGCACCGTCCCGGCCAGGTACTCCTGGCTTCCCCGGTAGAACAACGCCGGGTGGACGAACGACTCAGCCGAGTGCGTCACGCCGTCACCTCGATCGCCACCAAGCCGGGCCAGAACATCTCCAAAGCACGCCGCAGTCCGGGCGGCGGCCCCGTGAGGACCATGCGCCTGCCGCTGCCCAGCTGCTGGGCCGCAACCGCCACGGCGGACGCACCCGCCACGTCGACGAACGTCACCGCGGACAGATCCAGGTGAACGTCACCACCCCCGCCGACCAAATCCTCCAGTGTCCGCTCCCACGCCGTGCGGGTGGTCAGAGTGATCTCGCCGGCCGCGTGCACTCCCGACCGATCCGTCAGCGGACAGATCTCCAATGCGGCCAATCTGCGCGGCAATGATGCTGCAGGCGGATCCGCACCGTGCGAGGCATCCACACTCCCACCTCCACAGAGTCGGCAACGTCCCACCCTCGCCGACCCTACGCCCACAGCGTCCCCCGGATCGCATCGGCCAGGTTCGATGAGCCGACGCGGTTACGGACACGGATGCGCCTCGCCCTTCGGCCCCCACGTCGTGCGTTCATCGCCGCGCGCCACCGTGCCGCACAGCAGCTCGGTCGTCGGCTCGTCGTTGCTGCCCCGCAGCACCGCAAGCAGCTTGTCCTCCGTCAGCCGGCCCCCGCCCGCCGCGCCGTGCGCGTCGATACGGCCGGTGGCGCCGTCGAAGCCCCCGCCGCCCAGGCCCTGGTAGAGCACGCCTTGCAGCAGCCCGCGGTCGAGGCGGTCGTCATGTCCGCCGGTAGTGCGCCAGGCCTGGTCGATGCCCTCAGCGAGATAGCGCAACGCGTCCCAGGCGAGGGCGACATGGCCGTCCTCGCGCATGGCCTTCGTCCTGGCGCTGTGATCGCCGCCGTAGGCGCGGTCGTACGCGGCGAGGAAGGCCGCGGCCTCCGGGCTCCGTGCCGCCAGCGTGGGGGCGTAGCCGTGCGAGACATAGAAGAGGGTGAGGCCCTTGAAGTCGTCCCAGGGGCGCCGCTCTTCCGTCAGCGTGTTGGTGACGTCGTCGCCGCCGAGCACGCTGATCTTCGGGCAGCCGCCGGAGATACGGGCGATCTCGGCCAGGAACAGCTGGAACTGGCTGGCCCGCGCCGACCACACCACCGCCGTCCGCGGCTCCTCACGCACGGCACGGCAGACCTCGCGGGCCAGGTCCTCCACGGTCGGCACGGGCCGCCCGCCGAGCGCACCCGGCACAGGTCCCGGTTCCGGTGCGTCGGTGGGGGTGTAGAGGAGTACGTCGGTGCGCCCGGGCCCGTACGAAGCACGGAAGGACGCGGCAAGGCTGTTGCTGTAGGCGTCGGTGGCGTCGGCAACGAGACTCACCCGGCGCGCCTTCTGCCCGCCCGTGGTCATCCCCGCGCCCGAAGCGAACGCTGCCATCAGCTCGGCGGCCCGCGCATCGGTGGGGGCCGTCTGGTAGTAGTGCTCGCCCTGGCGAAGGAGTTCATCGGCGGTGCCCGAGGTACCGACCATCGGAATGCCTGCCTTGTCGAGTGTGCGTATCGCGTCGTACGTATTACGGCGGCTCTGCCCGAAGCCGACGACGCCCGCGATGGACGGATCGCTCGCGGCGAGCTCCGCGATCCGGTCGGCGACGGCGGGTGCGTCCTTGAAACGGTCACCCGCGTTGGCGGCGAGCACCCGCAGCGGGACGCGCTCGCCGGAACGCAGCGCCTGGGCGTTGATGTGCTGCTGCGCCAGCGCGATGCCGCGCAGCTCCGCCAATGTGCCGCCGCGCACCGGGTCCTCGGCGTCCTTGCCGCCGGTGAGCGGGCCGAAGTAGACGACGGTGCGACGACCGGGGCGCGGGTCGTCGCCGGGCCGGCCCGCGAGCTCCTTGTCGACCTCCTCGTTCTGCTGTTCGATCTGCTGGAGTACGGCCCGTACGGCCTGCTCACTGGGCTCCTTGCCGAAGCCGGCCGCGCCTTCGGCGACGCCGACGCACTGCCCGTCCGTGCCGAGGAAGGTGGAGCCCTGGCAGGGGTCGTCCTCTTCGCTGCTCCCGAGGTCCGGTACGAGGACGAGGCCGGCGGCGAGCGCGAGTGCGAGCGTTCCGATGCCGAGCACTCCGGCCACCTCGGCGCCGGGACCCCAGCGCGGCGAGGGGGTCACCAGCGTGGGCCAGCGGCCGAGCCAGTACACCGCGGCCTGGTCGTCCTCGGGTCCCTCGGCCACCGGCACGACGATGCCGGTCGGCTGACCCGGCGACATCCCGCGCCGCTCGATGTTGACCAGCTCGGCGCCGGCGTGGGCGAGGCCCGATGCGTCGATGTCGGGGATGCGCGAGGCCAGCGAACGTACGCCGCCCGCCACGGCGAACACCGAGGTACAGCGCAAGTCCTCCATGGCGGAGCGGAGTTCACGCAGGAAGCGCTGGACGCGTGAGTCGGCCGGCCCTGCCTCGTCGAAGAGCAGTACGAAGCGGGTGGTGCGGCGTCGCCGCCAGGGGTTGAAGAGACGGGCCCGGCACGCCTGGTCGAGGTCGGCGAGCAGGGCGTGCATGAGCACTCGGTCCATACGCTCCGGCTCATTGGCGGGCTCGCCGTGTACGAGGTCGAGCGCGGAGCGGAAGAAGTCGGTGGGCGGGCTGCCGTGCTGACGGCGCACCCACTCCGCGTACCAGCTGCGGCTGCGGGCCCGCCCCAGCATGCGGCGGTTGGCGCGCCAGCCGTAGAAGGCGCGTGGCAGCCGCTGGAAGAGCGGGCCTGCGATGAAGTTCCAGAGCAGCTCGAGGAGCGTGCCGCCGCTGGCCTGGTCGCGGCCGCCGAGCCACCACAGGGTCTGGGCGGTACGCGACCAGTTGCGGTGCTCCGCGTAGCAGTGATTGCGCAGCTCGGCGTGGCGGCGCTCCATGAGTCCCTCGATGGCGGGCGCGGTGACGACGGAGCGCAGTAACCGGTAGCTGTGCAGCCGTAGTTCACCGGTGCCGGGCGGCATGGTCTCGGCGAGCTGAAGGGTCAGATGCTCGAAGAGTTCGAGCGGCGGCGGGTCGGTCCCGTCCGGGATCTGCGGGATGTACGCGTGTGGGGCGAGGACCTCGCTGCGGCCGCGCATCCGTGAGCGGAGCCCCGTGACGATCCGGCGTCCCGCATTGCCGCCGCCCGGCTCACTGAGCAGGACGACCGGCACTCTGCTGCGGCTGCGCCGCGGCTGTACCACCAGTTTGTCGAACGCGTCGATGAAGCGCTCGACGCCCGGATAGGCCGGAATACGGCTCTGTGGATCCCCCGCGGTCATGATCAGGCCCCCCCTTGTTCCCCCTGAGAAGCAAGGGTTATTCCCCCTGAGTGCCGTACGCAAGCGTGGGGTTGGATCACATGGCAGGCACAATCTCGCCGGGGGCGTACTCGCCCGATGGCTTCTCGAAGCCCTCACCTTTGCGCTGGAGGGGGAGCTCGTCAGCGGCGAGCCCTCGCGGGTGAGGTGTGGGGTCCGCGCTCGGTATCGCTGTACTCACTACACCGTTCTTCAGCACGCTCACCTCCAGCCTGCGCGACCGCCTCACCAGTACCGGGCTCTCGGGCCAGGACGCCGAGCAACTCGGCGGAGTCGTGACGGAGAGCGCCGGATCGATGATCCCCTCACTCTCGGCCGCCCCGCGGACCGCAGCGGCCGCGGACGCCGCGCGCGAGGCGATGACCGGGCTTGAGGTCTCCACCTACGTATGCGCCCGGCTGCTGGTGCCGGCGCTTGCGGCCACGGTCTTCGTCGCCGCGATGACCGCCACCGCGACCACCCACGCCTGCGGGTAAACCCATCGGGCTGCGCTGCGAGCCGCGCTTGCCGAAGCTCTCCCGGTTGTCGACCGAGTCGGGGACGGCGAGCAGCATCCCGTCCGGGCCAGGACACGCGCCCGTGGAAGAGCTCCGCACCTCTGTCCAGCGGTCGGGCCATGGCCCGGAACGGCTCCCGTTCGAAGCAGCCCATGTGCGCTGTGGCTCCGCCCGGCCGCCCGGGTGAGCCGTGTCTCACCTGGGCGGTGCCGCTTGTCTATGCAACTAGTTGCATAGAAGGATCGGGGGCATGGCGCTCGAGCACGCGATTCTCGTCTCTCTGCTGGAGAAGCCGGGCTCCGGCTATGAGCTGGCCCGGCGGTTCGACCGGTCCATCGGCTACTTCTGGACCGCGACCCATCAGCAGATCTACCGCGTCCTCAAGCGTATGGAGAGCGACGGCTGGATCGACGTCCGCGAGGTGCCGCAGCAGGCCCGGCCGGACAAGAAGGAGTATTCCGTCGCCACCCCGGGCCGGGCCGCCCTCTCCCAGTGGCTGCACGAGCCGATCGAACCCGAGAGCGTCCGGCACGACCTCGCCGTGAAGATCCGCGGCGCGGCCTTCGACGACCCCGCCGCGCTGATCCGCGAGGTCGAGCGGCACCACCAGGCACACACCGAACGACTCGCGCACTATCTCGTGGGGGAGCGGCGTGACTTCACGGGACCCGAGGTTCCCGGAACGCCCGACGCCGGGCGGGAACTCCAGCATGTCGTGCTGCGCGGCGGCATCGCGTACGAGCGGATGACGCTGGCCTGGCTCGACGACGTACTCGAGACGCTTCACCGGCTCGGTCCCGAACGCTGAACCGCCGCCGACAGCCACCGGTCCGTCCCGACCACTCCCGTCAGCCCTCCTTACCTGAAGCTCTCCAGCCCACAATCCTCGACCCTCAAGCCGGAAAGGCGAACATCCATGGCTGACCCACTGCTGTTCAACCCGCGCACCTACGACCCGGCGCACTTCGACCCCGAGACCCGCAGGCTGCTGCGCGCCACCGTCGACTGGTTCGAGGACCGCGGCAAGCGCAAGCTGATCGAGGACTACCGCTCCCGTGCCTGGCTGGCGGACTTCCTTGCGTTCTCCGCCAAGGAAGGGCTGTTCTCCACCTTCCTCACCCCGGCCTCCGCCGGCGGGCAGAAGGACGACCGCTGGGACACCGCACGGATCGCCGCCCTCAACGAGATCTTCGGGTTCTACGGGCTCGACTACTGGTACGCGTGGCAGGTGACCATCCTCGGCCTCGGCCCGGTCTGGCAGAGCGACAACGCCGCTGCTCGCACCCGTGCGGCGGAACTCCTCTCCCAGGGCGAGGTGTTCGCCTTCGGCCTGTCCGAGAAGGCCCACGGGGCGGACATCTACTCCACCGACATGCTGCTGGAGCCCGACGGCGACGGCGGCTTCCGGGCCAGCGGCTCCAAGTACTACATCGGCAACGGCAACGCCGCCGGCCTGGTCTCCGTCTTCGGCCGCCGCACCGACGTCGAGGGCCCCGACGGCTACGTCTTCTTCGCCGCCGACAGCCGCCACCCGGCGTACCACCTCGTGAAGAACGTCGTCGACTCCTCGAAGTACGTCAGCGAGTTCCGCCTCGACAACTACCCGGTCGGCCCCGACGACGTACTGCACACCGGCCGCGCTGCCTTCGACGCCGCCCTCAACACTGTCAATGTCGGAAAGTTCAACCTCTGCACCGCCTCGATCGGCATCTGCGAGCACGCGATGTACGAGGCCGTCACCCACGCGCACAACCGCATCCTCTACGGCCGCCCCGTCACCGCCTTCCCGCACGTGCGCCGCGAGCTGACCGACGCGTACGTCCGCCTCGTCGGCATGAAGCTGTTCAGCGACCGCGCCGTCGACTACTTCCGCTCGGCCGGCCCCGATGACCGTCGCTACCTGCTGTTCAACCCGATGACGAAGATGAAGGTGACCACGGAGGGCGAGAAGGTCATCGACCTGATGTGGGACGTCATCGCGGCCAAGGGCTTCGAGAAGGACACCTACTTCGCCCAGGCCGCCGTCGAGATCCGGGGGTTGCCGAAGCTGGAGGGCACGGTCCACGTCAACCTTGCGCTGATCCTCAAGTTCATGCGCAATCACCTGCTGCACCCGGCCCAGTACGCCCCCGTGCCGACCCGCCTCGACGCAGCCGACGACGCCTTCCTCTTCCGGCAGGGACCGGCCCGCGGCCTGGGCTCCATACGCTTCCACGACTGGCGCACCGCCTACGACGCGTATGCCGATGTGCCCAACGTCGGCCGCTTCCGGGAGCAGGCGGACGCCCTGTGCGAGTTCGTCACCACCGCAGCTCCCGGCGAGGAGCAGAGCCGTGACCTCGATCTTCTTCTCGCTGTCGGCCAGTTGTTCGCGCTGGTCGTGCACGGCCAGCTGATCCTGGAACAGGCGCGCCTGACCGGCGTCGAGGAGGACGTGCTCGACGAACTGTTCTCCGTCCTCGTACGCGACTTCTCCGCGCACGCCGTCGAACTGCACGGCAAGGACTCCGCCACCGCGGAACAGCAGCACTGGGCGCTGGGCGCGGTCCGTCGCCCGGTCGTCGACGACGCCCGCTCGGCCCGAGTCTGGGAGCGCGTCGAGGCGCTGTCCGGGGCGTACGAGATGGCGCCGTAACAGCAGAGCAGATCGGGCTGTCCGCCCGCCGGGGCCCAGGCAACCGCCCGTCTCGGACCGCAGGAAGCCACGGCGCTCCCAGCGGCTCCGAGGCGGGCGGTCGCGCGCCCGGCAGAGAGAGGGGCGTACAAGGCAGCGCCATGGAGAGCACCGGACGGCGTCCAGGCCCCACCCCCGCAAAGAAGGTCGCCCGGGGGTGGCGGCCCTCCCGCGCCCAAGCCAACTCGCCCAGCAGACAGGCAGGTTGGAGCGACTCAGTGCCCGTCTTGAGATGTCGGTCACACCCACTGAAGCTGACCCAGTGTGACGTTTACTGATCTTGACATATATGCGTGTGGCGGGCAATGATCACTGTGACTGTTGTGATTCATGTGGCGACAAATACCGGGGGAACACTTGAGGGTCACGCATGCCCTGGGGGAGTTAAGCGAAGAGTCCTCACGTAGGGCGGCGTACCTGACCGCCTGCGGAATCCAGCCGGGGACCGGGTCGGCGTCCTCGTGGGCAACGAACCGGATTTCCTGCGTGGCTTTTCGCATTGAGCAGGCTGGGCACGGTTGTTTTCCCGTCACCGCTGCCGACCATACGAGGGCACCACGGACATCCGGTCGACGGACATCCTCTCTCGCAAGATCGTCCGGGATGACGGCGCGGCATTCGCCGCGGTCACTGCCGGGATCGCCGCGAGAGCCGAGGCCGCGGGCAATGAGCGGCTGACCGAGGTCCGCATCACACTCGCGGACGCGATGACGCACGTACGGGCCGTGCTGGGGACCCTGCGAGGCCACCCCGACAGTGCGGTGCCGGCCCTGCCGCCCTGCACCGGACAAGCAGTCACCGCGTGCCGTTCCTCACCGCAGTCGGCGAACTCGTCGTTGGCTGGCGCCTGTTGATCCACACCGAGGTCGCCGCGACGGCGCCCGACGACGGAGCCGGCGCCACACACGCTGCATTCTACGAAGGCAAGACCACCGCCGCGAAGCTCTTCGCCGCCACCGTTCCTCCCGGCCGGCTGCCCCCTTGAGGGCCGTCGAGGCGCCGGACGACGGCCTGATGGAGCTCGCCGAAGCCGGCTGCTGACTTTCTGGGGACAGCACCCCCTGCCGGCGCTCATCCATTACAAACCTCATGCTCGTGATGTACAGGAGTAAGCAGATCGTGGACGCAGTCGAAGCGAACGCCGAGAGCACCGACGCGACCGGCACCGGCACCGAGTACCGCCTGCCGCTCACCGAGGCCCAGCGGGGTGTCTGGCTCGCTCAGCAGGTGGACCCGTCCACGGGTGTCTACAACATCGGCGAGGCCCTCGAACTCCGAGGCACCCTGGACGTGGACCTGCTGCGCCGCGCGCTCCGTACCGTCGTGACCGAGAGCGACGCGCTGCGCAGCAGCGTCCGTGCCGATGGCGATGACGTCGAGCAGGTCGTCGCTTCCGAGGCGGAAGTCGACCTGGAGATCCTCGACTTCACGGCCGCCCCCGACCCGCTGTCGGCGGCCGAGGAGTGGATGCGCAACCGCATCTGGGTGACGGGGTATCAGGAGCAGGACATCCTGACGGGCTTCGCCCTGATCCACGTCGGCCCCGACCACGCGCTGTTCTTCCAGCACGGCAGTCACCTGGTGATCGACGGGCTCGGCGGGGTGCTGGTCGCGCTCCGCATCAGCCAGGTCTACACCGAGCTGACCCAGGGGCAGGAGATCTCGGCCCGTTGGTTCGGTCCGGTCGCCGACATTGTGGCCAGCGAGACGCAGTACCGCACATCGGCCGACCGGGAGCAGGACGCCGAGTTCTGGCATGCCCAGCTCGTCGACCGCCCCGAGGCCGTGACCCTCTCCGGACACCCGGTGCGCCTCGCGCCCCGAACCCACGTACTGCGACGGGAGTTCGAGAAGGAGGACGCGGTCGGCGTCGTGAGCCTGTCCGAGCAGCTGGGCGTGTCCACGTCGACGGTCCTGCTGACGCACGTCGCCCTTCTGCTGTGGAAGTCGACCGGCCGGTACGACATGCCCATCGGGCTTCCTGTGGCAGCGCGGGTGGACCCCGCATTGAAGGCGATCCCCGGCATGATGTCCAACATTCTGCCGGTACGACTCAGCGGACAGCCCAACCAGGACTTTGCTGCCCTGGCGGGCGAAGTCTCGGCCACCGTCCGGGCGTCCATGAAGCACCAGCGCTACCGCTACGAGTGGCTGATCCACGACAGCCGCCGCATCCACGGCCGGCAGGATCCGCTCTTCGGAGTCGGGGTCAACATCATGAACTTCAACTCGGATCTCCGGCTGGGTGACGTGGCGGCCGAGTTCCGAATGATCAGTACGGGGCCGGTGCACGACGTCACCCTGAACCTCAGGATGGACGCCGAACACCACGGCCTCAGCCTTGAGATCGAGGGCGACGCCGATCGCCACAGCGAGGCAGGGCTCAACGAGTTGGCCGATCGACTGTCGACAGTGCTGCGACGCGTGCGCGAGGCCGGGCCGACAGTGCGGGTGGGTGAACTCTCGCTGCTCTCCGAGGACGAGCACCGCCGAGTCGTGGCCGAGTACAACGACACCCGGCACGAGGTACATGACCTGACCCTGCCGGACCTCTTCGCCGAGCAGGTCTCCAGGACACCGGACGCTCCCGCTGTCGTGGCTGACGGACGGGAGGTGACCTACGGCGAGTTGGACGCCGTCACCGACGCCCTGGCCCGGTCACTGCGCGAACAGGGCGTCGCCCCCGAGCAGTTCGTCGCCCTGGTTCTGCCTCGGTCGCTGTCGCTCGTGGTGGCCGCCCTGGCCGTGACGAAGGCCGGTGGCGCCTATGTGCCCGTCGACCCCGAATACCCGGTCGAGCGCGTGCGGTTCATGCTCGACGACGCCCGGCCGTCCGTGGTTCTCACCACCGAGCAGCTACGGCCGACCGTGGAGGCTGCCCTGGGAGACGGTGCCCGGGTGCTCGTGCTCGACGAGCAGGGCGCACGGATACCCGACACCGGCGCCGACGCCCCGCCTCCCACCACCGGGTCCGGCTCTTCGGCCGTCTCGGGCCATCCCGCGTACATGATCTACACATCCGGCTCCACCGGCCGGCCGAAGGGCGTCGTGGTCTCGCACGCCGCCCTCGTCAACCGGCTGCTCTGGATGCAGTCCGCCTACGGCCTCGACGCCACCGACAGGGTGCTGCAGAAGACTCCTGCGAGCTTCGACGTCTCGGTGTGGGAACTGTTCTGGCCGCTGTGCACCGGCGCGGTACTGGTCCTCGCAGAGCCCGGCGGCCACCGCGACCCCGCGTACCTGGCGTCCGTCATCAGCCAGGAGCAGATCAGCGTCCTGCACTTCGTACCGTCCATGCTCGACATGTTCGTCCGCGAGGGGCTGGCCCGTTCCTGCGACAGTCTGCGCCTGGTTCTGTGCAGCGGCGAGGAACTGACGCCGGCCCTGCGCGACGGCCTGCTGGAGCAGCTCGATGTCGACCTGCGCAACCTCTACGGCCCCACCGAAGCCGCCATCGACGTCAGCGCCTCGGGACGTCTGCGCCCGACGGACCCGGCCGGACCGGTGTCGATCGGCGGCCCCGTCTGGAACACGCAGATGTACGTGCTGGACCAGGCGCTGAACGCCGTACCCGTCGGCGTGGTGGGCGAGTTGTACCTCGCCGGCGCCCAACTGGCCCGGGGCTACCGCGGCCGTGCCGGACTGACGGCCTCCCGGTTCGTCGCCAACCCCTTCGACCCCACCGGCGGCCGGATGTACCGCACCGGCGACCTCGTGCGCTGGAACGACAGCGGCGAACTCCTCTATGTGGGACGCGTCGACGACCAGGTGAAGGTCCGGGGAGTCCGCGTCGAGCCCGGCGAGGTCCGGGCGGCCCTGCTCGCCCACCCCCAGGTCGGTCAGGCAGCCGTCGTCGTGCGCGAGGACAGCGACGGGCAGAACCAGTTGGTGGCCTACGCGATCCCCGCCATCGGCGCCCACACCACCGGAGCCGAACTGCGCAGCGACGTGGCCCGGAGCCTGCCCGGCCACCTGGTCCCCGCCCACGTCGTGATCACGGACCACCTGCCCCTGACACCGAACGGCAAGCTCGACCTCAGAGCGCTGCCCGCCCCCACCGCGGCCGCGACCGCCACCAGCCGCGCTCCCCGCGACCACCGCGAACAGCTGCTGTGCGAGCTCTTCAGCGAGGTGCTCAAGGTGGACCGGGTCGGCATCGACGACTCGTTCTTCGATCTCGGCGGCCACTCACTCAGCGCCACGCGCCTCACCAGCCGCATACGGTCCGTACTCGGCCTGGAGGTCCCGGTGCGCGCGGTGTTCGACGCGCCCACCGTGGCCGGGCTCGCCACCTGGCTGAACAACGACCACCCCGGCACACGGCGCGTACCGCTGAAGCGCCACGAGCGCCCGAACCCGGTGCCGCTGTCCTACGCCCAGAGCAGCCTGTGGTTCCTCCACCGGATGGAAGGCCCGTCGCCCACCTACAACATTCCGCTGATCCTGCGCCTGTCGGGCACCCTCGACGAGGCGGCGCTGCGGCAGTCCTTCCAGGACATCGTGGACCGGCACGAGTCCCTGCGGACGCTCTTCGCCGTGGACGAGGCCGACCGGCCCTACCAGCGCGTCCTTCCTCCCGAGCAGGCGCCGGTGCCGTGGTTCGCACAGAAGACCACGGAACAGGACCTGAACAGTGAGCTGGAGGCGGCTGCCTTCCACCTCTTCGACCTGGCCACCACGCTCCCGCTGCGGGTGACGCTGTACGAGACGGCCGAGGACGAGCACACCGTGCTCATCCTGCTGCACCACATCGCCGCTGACGGCTGGTCCTTCACGCCGCTGGCGAAGGACCTGCTGACGGCGTATTCCAGCCGGGTCGAAGGCGCCCCGCCGCAGTGGGCACCTCTTCCGGTGCAGTACGCCGACTACACCCTCTGGCAGCGCTCACTCCTCGGCGACGAGGACGACCCGGACAGCCTCGGCCACCAGCAGCTGGCGTACTGGAGCCGTCAGCTGGACGGCCTGCCGGACGTGGTGACGGCACCCACGGACCGGCCCCGCCCCGCGATCGCCTCGCACCGCGGCGACACCCTGGACTTCCCACTCGACGCCGACCTGGTCGCCCGGATCAGGCAACTGGCCGGCTCACACGACGCCACCCTGTTCATGGCGCTCCAGGCGAGCCTGGCGGCACTGCTGACCCGAGTGGGCGCCGGTAACGACATCCCCATCGGTTCACCGATCGCGGCCCGCACGGACGAGGCGCTGAACGACCTGGTGGGCTGCTTCGTCAACCTCCTCGTCCTGCGCATCGACACGTCCGGGTCCCCGACCTTCGAGGGACTGCTCGACCAGGTC
Source organism: Streptomyces sp. NPDC060064 (assembly GCF_042736455.1). Taxonomy (NCBI): domain Bacteria; kingdom Bacillati; phylum Actinomycetota; class Actinomycetes; order Kitasatosporales; family Streptomycetaceae; genus Streptomyces; species Streptomyces sp. NPDC060064. The sequence goes on along the minus strand of NZ_JBHWWF010000036.1, from coordinate 3,663 downwards.
CGCCGCGACAGCCTGGCCGCGTATGCCCACCAGGACATGCCGTTCGAACGCATCGTCGAGGCCATCAGGCCGCAGCGATCGTCCGGCCACCACCCTCTGTTCCAGGTCTCACTGGCGCTGCAGAACAACGAGTACCCCCATCTCGCACTTCCCGGCATGGAAGCCACCGGCCGGCCCATGTACATCGGGGTATCCCGCTTCGACCTCGCCCTGAGCCTGCTCGAGCAGCACGAGGACGACGGCACCCCTGCCGGCATCGCCGGAGTGGCCGAGTACGCCACAGACCTGTTCCACCGCGCCACCGTCGAGGCGCTGATGGCACGGTGGACGCGGTTGCTGGAACAGTTCGTCGAAGAGCCCGGACAGCCGATCGGCCACGCGCATCTGCTCGCCGCGGACGAACGCCCCCAGCTGCTGGGCGAGTCGGACGGGACCGGCGACACCCAGCGGGCGGTCACGTTGCCCGCGCTCGTCGAAGACCGCGCGGCCCTCTCACCCGACGCCGTGGCGCTCGTCACCGGGACGGCGGAGCTCAGCTACCGGGAACTGAACGCCCGCGCCAACCGCCTGGCCCACACGCTCATCAGCCGTGACATCGGTCCGGAGCACACGGTGGCGATCGCCCTGCCACGTTCCGCGGACCTGATCGTCACCGCGCTGGCCGTGGCCAAGGCGGGAGCCGCCTTCCTCCCCGTCGACCCGTCGTACCCCGCGGAGCGCATCGCGTACATGCTCGGTGACGCCGGCCCGGCGCTGGTGGTCACGCTTTCGACCTTCACCGACGAGCTGCCGGTCATGCCCGACCGGCTGCTTCTCCTGGACCTTCCGGCCGACGACGCGACCGGGGGAGCCGACCACGACCCCAGCGACAGCGACCGGTGCCGCCCCCTTCTTCCCGAGCACCCGGCGTACGTCATCTACACGTCGGGCTCCACCGGCACGCCCAAGGGCGTCGTCGTCACCCACACGGGCATCGGCGGCCTGGTCGCCACCATGGCCGAGCGCTTCGGCATCGACGCCGACACCCGGGTGCTGCAGTTCGCCTCTCCCAGCTTCGACGCGTCCGTCATGGAACTCCTCATGGCGCTCCCGAACGGCGCGGCTCTCGTCGTACCGCCGGAGGACACCGTCCTGGCGGACGACACCCTTGTTTCATTCGTGGCCGAGCAGCGTGTGTCGCTCGCTCTTGTCCCGCCCACGGTCCTCGCCGGCGTCAAGCCCGAGGCTCTTCCCGGCCTCCGTACCCTCCTGGTCGGTGGCGAGGCGTGCCCCGCCGAACGCGCTGCCCGCTGGAATGTGGGCCGCCGCATGCTGAACGCGTACGGGCCGACCGAGGCCACCATCTGCGCCACCACGAGTGGTGAGCTCAGCGGCGACGGTATGCCCCCGATCGGCACCCCCGTGGCAGGCGCCCGGGCCTACGTTCTGGATGCCGACCTGCGACCCGTGCCGGAAGGCGTCGTGGGCGAGCTCTACCTCGCAGGCCCGGGCCTGGCCCGCGGATACCACAACATGCCGGGACTGACCTCCCAGCGCTTCGTGGCCTGCCCCTTTGGCGCCCAGGGCGAGCGCATGTACCGCACGGGGGACCTGGCACGCTGGAACGCGGACGGTCAACTGGTCTACGAGGGACGAGTTGACGGCCAGCTGAAGCTGCGAGGCTTCCGCATCGAGGCCGGCGAGGTCGAGACGGCGCTGCTGGACCAGCCCGGCGTGGAACAGGCCGTGGTCGTGGTGCGGGAGGACCGCCCCGGAGACGTCCGGCTGACTGCCTACGTGGTGCGCGGCGATGACACGGGCGAGAGCGCAGCCGACGGACACGCGGTGGCCGGCGAGATCTCCCGCTCGGAATTCATCAGTAACCTGCCCGAAAGCCTGCGCCGAGCACTGAAGGCACGCCTGCCGGAGTACATGGTGCCGTCGGTGGTGGTGGTGCTGGACGCGCTGCCGATGACGCTCAACGGCAAGCTCGACCGCAAGGCACTGCCCGCGCCCGAATTCTCCGGCGGCGCGGTGGCGCGTGGTCCGCGAACAGTACGGGAGGAGTTGCTGGCGCGGCTGTTCGCGGAGGTGCTGGGGCTGCCCGCGGTCGGCATCGACGCCGACTTCTTCGCGCTGGGCGGGCATTCGCTTCTGGCGACTCGTCTGGTCAGCCGCATCCGCTCGATGCTGGGTGTCCAGCTGGGGATCCGGGATCTGTTCGCCGCACCGACGGTGTCCGCTCTGGTGGTGCGGCTGGACGAGGCGTCGGGTGTGGTGCGTCCTGCGGTGTCGCGGCAGGTGCGGCCGGAGATCGTCCCAGTGTCGTTCGCGCAGCGACGGCTGTGGTTCCTCAACCGCTGGGAAGGGCGTTCCGCGACCTACAACATGCCCCTGGCCCTGCGGCTGTCGGGTGTGCTGGACGGTGAAGCGCTGCGCGCCGCGTGGGGTGACGTTCTGGCACGGCATGAATCGCTGCGGACGGTGTTCTCCGAGCGTGACGGGGAGCCTACCCAGGTCGTGCTCCAGGCCGCTGAGCATGTACTGACGGAAGAGCAGATCCGTGGTGATGTCGGTGAGTGGGTGCGTGGTGTCGCAACGCGCGGTTTCGATGTCTCGGTGGACATGCCTGCGCGCGTGGCGCTGGGTGTGGTGTCGGAAACCGAGTCGGTCCTTGTGATTGTGGTTCATCACATCGCGGGCGATGGATGGTCTGTGGCGCCGTTGGCCCGTGACCTGTCTCAGGCGTATGCGGAGCGCTGCGCGGGACGAGTGCCGGGGTGGGATGAGCTGCCGGTCCAGTATGTGGATTACACGCTGTGGCAGCGTGAGTTCCTGGGCTCCGCCGGCGACGCGGAGAGTGTGCTGAGTCGGCAGACGGAGTTCTGGCGTCAGGCGCTCGCGGGTACGCCCACGGAACTGGCTCTCCCGTGGGACCGGCCGCGGCCGGCCGAAGCCTCCCACCGGGGTGCCGTCATACCCTTCCGTGTCGAGGAGGACCTGCACCGGGCCGTCACAGGCCTTGCCGCCAAATGCGGCGTCACCGAATTCATGGTCCTGCAGGCCGCCGTCGCTGTGACCCTGCAGGGATTCGGCGCGGGGGACGATATTCCCCTGGGTACTCCCGTCGCGGGCCGGACCGACGACACGCTCAATGATCTGGTCGGTTTCTTCGTCAACACTCTCGTCCTGCGCACCGACCTCTCCGACAATCCCTCTTTCCGTGAGGTGCTGGAACGGGTTCGGGAAGCGGATCTCGCGGCCTACGAGAACCAGGACGTGCCCTTCGAGGCCGTGGTGGAGGCACTCAACCCGACCCGTTCCACGAATCGCCACCCGCTGTTCCAGGTCATGGTGGACCTGCAGAACAACACCGAAGCCAACCTGTACCTGCCCGGGCTGGACATCGACACAGTCCCGACAGACCTGGAAATGGCCAAGTTCGACCTGGAGTTCTCCTTCGCCGAGCAGTTCTCCTTCACCGAGGGAACAGCGGACACCGACGGCCGGAACGGGATGTCGGCCGGCCTGTCCTATGCGGTTGATCTGTTCGATGCTGCAACTGCCGAGCGCATGGTCCAGGGGCTGCTGCAGGTACTGGCGGCGGTCACGGCTGACCCGGAAACGTCCGTGACGCGTATCGAGGTGGTTTCGCCGGCGGAGCGGGCTGGTCTGCTGGAGGAG